>JACQAL010000025.1 GCA_016195025.1 Bacteroidota bacterium
AAACCATAAACTGTAAACTGACCGTTAGAAGGATTCGGAAAAACAGTTACTGCAACGTTGTTGTTTAATGTTTCAACGCTGGTAGATGCATCGGTGAATTCATAAAATTCATTTTCACACCAGCCCGCATACGTTCCTGAGCCCACGTATCCTTTTCCGTTAATTGTAAAAAACACGGAAGCAAAGAGCGGAACATTTGCTGTGAAGTTGTAGGAATTCCATGTGTTTGCTGTTTCATTGTAACTGAAATAATCGGAATAGTTGGTGGTGCCTTCATCGGCTCCCCAGCCCACCACCATTGTATTGTTGAGCACAATGCCGAAGGGAGCAATGCGCCCGATGCCGGGAATGCTTGCAATCTGCGACCATGAATTTCCGGCAGGGTCGTAGCAATAAAAATCATTGCACTTGACTCCGTTCAAATCATGCCCGCAGCCCACATACATTTTTCCGTTGAGCGCCACCGCTACGGGGTGATGCCGTTTTGTTCCCATGAAAGGTGTAATAGCCGTCCATGAATCGGTGGTGGGATTGTACTTGTAAAAGTCATTGTAATTTCCGCCAGAGCCGTCACCGCAGCCCACGTATGCTTCGCCATTGATTACCGCCATGCACGGATGCCTTCGGGCTGCGCCCGGAAAAGAGGTTTTCTGCGTCCACGAATCAGCCGCTGGGTCATATTCCCAGAGGGAACTCAGATAACTCGAAGAAGTATTTCCGCAGGTGATATAGCCCTTGCCGCCTATGGAAAAACTTCCGCAATAACTGCGGGCAGCCATGGGAATATTATTTTTCTGAGTCCATGCATCGGTGGCGGGGTTATAGAGCCACCAGTCATTCAGGTTGTTTCCGTTATCATCCATGCCGGTTCCCAAATAGCCCATGCCGTTAATGTCAAAACCGGCTGCGTGGTGGCGGCTGGTAGAGGGAACATTTGCTTTTTGAGTAATGGTGTACTGCGCTTGCGCAAAGCAGCAGGAAAAGAACAGAGCGCAAAGAATAAATACTTTTTTCATGGGGGTGATTTTAAAGAATAGACAAAGATGAACTATGAAAACTGAAAAAGCAAAAAAACTTTTCACTGAAATTTAAGATTCTAAGATGTCCAATCGGGTAATATATACCGAAGGTAGTTAGGTTTCAGAAAATCATAATTACTCCTACTAAATACCAATCTTTACTAATGTACTAATTGCTGCCTGTTTTGGATTGGTATATTGGTATGAATTGGTATTTAGCAGGGTTCATCGGTGAAATCAAGTTTCGCAAACCTGATTTGTTTCAATATAATTTGAATCGGTTTGTATAAATAAACTTTTCTCCTTCCTCTTTTCTTGTATCCCCATTGGGGTTGCCGTTATCTGAATTAATTGTGTTCACTTTACCTGCAAAAAAATTTTCAGCGCAGGCAATGCAAACAGCAAGCAAATGTTTCGGAAAGTTTCTTAGGCGGTTGAGAAAAGCGAAAGGATTGTCTCAGGAAGAATTCGGAGATATATTAGATGTTGAAGGCAGGTATGTATCAAAACTAGAGAACGGAAAAATAAATGTCACCTGCGCAACTATCGACTCTTATCTGAAAAAATTACGCAAGAAACATATTGCTGTATTTAATCCGGCTTTGTTCAATGAATAAAATACACCCCCGATTGCGCCTCCTTGCCGAGGCAGCAAAGTTTATTTTCAATGCTTTGAAACGCCTCGTCAGGAGGGGAAGACGAAAGCAGAGCCGCTTACCGATTATTCAGGTCTTTTCCCGAACTAAAGTTGCAACCTCGCGGGAAGAAATTGCAACCTCGCGGGAAGAAGTTGCAACCTCGCGGGAAGAAGTTGCAACCTCGCGGGAAGAAGTTGCAACCTCGCGGAAAGAAATTGCAACCTCGCGGAAAGAAGTTGCAACCTCGCGGAAAGAAACTGCAACCTCATGGGAAAAAGTTGCAACCTCACGCAAAGAAGTTGCAACCTCACGCAAAGAAGTTGCAACCTCACGGCAAGAAGTTGCAACCTCATGGGCTGTTCGCCCCTGTTTAAATTTTATTTTCCTCTGTTTTAATGCTAAATCCTTAATCATAAATCCTTAATCCTTAATTACCATGGCAGCAACAAAAAAATCAAAAAGCACCATTCCAACCAAAGACGCGCCTTTCATGGATTGGCTCGGCAATTATCAAACCCAAGTTCAATCCCTCATTGGCAACAACGCGCCCGATGGAGAACCCTGGTTTTATCCCCGCATGGTGAACCGCTGGAACGGAGTGATAGTGCCGAAAATCACCGCCCTCACTGCCGACTGGAACAAGGTGAAGGTGAAAAATAACCGCAACACCAGCGATGTAAAGCAGTTTAATGACGATAAGAAAAAATTTCTGAAAGAAACCTTCCGCCCTTTCAACAAGGCGTATGTTTTATATCACACCGAACTCACGGTGGCGCAGCGTACCAGCATTGGCATTCTGCCTGTGGCAGACGCCACCAAAACGGCTGCATCGCAAACCGTTCAGCAGTGCTTTGCCACCTATAAAAATTTGGGCAGTTGCGTGGAAGAATTTCACTGCACGCTCGAAGAACACTCCACCAAAGGAGGCACGCCACAAGACAAGGTGGTGCAGATGGCTTTTATGTTTATTGCCAATCCGCTTGCCGCTCCTTCTGCAACTCCGAACCCGCAACCCTCAACTCCGCCCGCCACTCCGCGCGATTGTCCGCGTCAGGATATTTCCACCAAAGCGCTTTTCCGAAAGGACTTTTCAGAGTTCAACATGAACGGAACAGGCGGAACTTTATACATCTTCTTTAGATGGTTCGACATTCACCACAACGAAAAGAGCGGACCCTGGAGCATACGGTATGCGATTGTGATGGGGTGAGGAAAAAAAATCCCCGTTTTGCTTTTTGCAAGGCGGGATTTTTTATTTTTGTTTAAACAAATAAATCACGATGAAAAAACTTTACACAATTATTTTATTTGCTCTTGCAGGAACAATTGCAAATGCGCAGCAAAACACATGGACGCAAAAAGCCAACTTTGGCGATACCTACCGGACTAATGCTGTTGCTTTTTCCATCGGTACAAAAGGATATGTCGGCACAGGATGGGACATCAGCAATACCTACAAAAGAGATTTATGGCAATATGATCCTACGGGAGACACATGGACGCAGATGGCGGACATCGGCACAAGCGGTTCGCTTGCAAGATATGAAGCCATTAGTTTTTCCACTGCTACAAAAGGATACATTGGAATGGGAGAAAACATCAGCACAAAGTTTAAGGATTTGTGGGAATATGATCCTACCGGAAATACATGGACGCAGAAAGCGAACTATCCGGGAAATTCAAGAATAGGTCTGGTTGGATTTTCAATAGCCAATTTAGGATACGCGGGTCTGGGCGAAGACACAAGTTATAATTTTACAACTGAATTCTATCAATACAATCCTTCCGGTAATACATGGACTGCAAAAGCAAATTTTACAGGTCCGGGCCGGAGCGATGCAAGGGGCTTTTCTATAAATGGAATGGGATACATTGGTCCCGGTGGCGGAAACACTGCGCTGGAGGATTTCTGGCAATATAATCCTAACACAAATTCATGGGCGCAGAAAGCGAACTTCGGAGGCGGTTTCAGAACTAACACAGTGGGATTTTCCATTGGCACAAAAGGATTTATAGGCACTGGATTATATACGACTAATTATTATTCGGATTTTTGGATGTACGACCCGAGTTTGGATTCATGGACGATGATGGCTTCTTTTCCCGGAACCGCACGAGGTTCTGCCATCGGATTTTCTATAGGCAACAAAGGATATCTGGGCACAGGGGAAAATTCAAATACGGGTAGTCGCTTTCAGGATTTTTATATGTATGACGCAGGCGCATTAAGCGTAAATGAAATCAATCTTGATAATTTAATTTCAGTTTATCCAAATCCAACAAACGGAAAATTCAATTTGAGTTCTGAAATAACAAAAGGAGAAATTTCTATTTATAATATGCAGGGAGAAAAAATTTATTCCTCTATAATAAATTCAAACAAATCCGAAATTGATTTGCGCGAAGCGCCCAGTGGAATTTATTTTTTACAACTAAAAACAGAGCGAGGAACTGCCAACAAGAAAATAGTAATCACGCAGTAATTCCCCTGATAATTCCATCCTTCGATTCGCGGATAAACTTTACGATGAGTTCCTTTTCGGAAGAAGAAGGGGCTTCGTGCTCCACAATGTTCAGCGCGTTGGAAACATTATAGCCGCGCACATAAATGGTGCGGTAAATATCTTCAATCTGTAAAATACGTTCGGGAGAAAAACCTCTCCGCCTCAAGCCCACCGAGTTTACTCCGATATAAGAAAGCGGCTCGCGTGCGGCTTTCACAAAGGGCGGAACATTTTTCCGGACGAGCGAACCACCGGTTACAAACGAATGCGCTCCCACACGAACAAATTGCTGAACTGCAACAAGCCCTTCAAGAATTGCCCAGTCATCAATGTTAATATGTCCTGCCAGATTTACCGAGTTAGCGAGAATTACATTGTTACCTATTTCACAATCGTGCGCTATGTGCACATACGCCATCAGCAAACAATTGCTTCCGACAGAAGTTTTCATCCGGTCTTTTGTTCCGCGGTTCACGGTAACAAACTCGCGAATGGTGGTGCCATCGCCAATTTCAACGGTGGTTTCTTCACCGGTGAATTTTAAATCCTGCGGAATGGCGGAAATCACTGCACCGGGAAAAATGCGGCAGTTCTTCCCGATGCGGGCTCCTTCCATCAGCGTAACATGCGGGCCAATCCAGGTTCCTTCGCCAACTTCCACATTGGAATTAATTACAGCGAAAGGAGAAACGGTTACGTTCTTTCCGAGTTTGGCGTCTTTATGTACAGATGAATTGGGAGAAATCATAAAAAATATGATGCTAATATACTAATGTATACCAATGATACTAATTCAAAATACTAATATACAAATGAGCCAGTGTCATTCGTATTATTCGTTTCATTAGTACGCATTTGTATATTGGCATTAGATTTTAATTGGAGTGAACTATGAAATGCGAATATACAAATGCGTACTAATGAAACTAATCATACTAATATGCGAATAAGTTATTAGTATTCATTTGTATTATTTGTTTCATTAGTATCAATTAGTATATTGGCATTAGATTTTAATTGGAGTTCACAGGAACAGCAGCAGCCGAAGGAGCGCTCTTCACTCTGATTATCTGCGCGAGCATAATGGCTTCCATCACCGGCTTGTCATTCACATACGCAATACCGCTCATGCGGCAAAGTCCCCTGCGGATGGGCTCAAGAAGATGAAGGTCAAAAACCACCGTATCGCCCGGCAGCACTTTGTTCTTGAATTTTGCTTCTTCAATTTTCAAAAAGTAAGTGAGATAATTTTCGGGGTCGGGAACTGTTTTCAGAACAAGCACTCCTCCTGTTTGCGCCATGGCTTCCACCAGAAGAACTCCGGGCATTACGGGGTTTCCGGGAAAATGACCGCGGAAAAAATCTTCGTTCATCGAAACATTTTTCACGCCCACTACGTGCGTGGGAGTGAGTTCAAGAATTTTATCTATGAGTAGAAAGGGTTCGCGGTGCGGAAGTATTTTCATAATCTCATTGATGTCGAATAAAACTTTGTTCACATCAAACTTCGGAACTTCCGTTTTTCGGACGAGCGGTGCAACGGATGCCGACTTGAATGTTTCTGCTTCTTTTTCTTTTTTAATCAGCTCTTTTATTTTTTTCGCGAAGGAAACATTTCCAGCATGACCCGGGCGGGCGGCAAGAATATGCGCTTTAATTGGCGCTCCAACCAGAGATAGGTCACCAACAATATCTAAAAGTTTGTGGCGCGCTGGCTCATTGTAAAAATGAAGAGTGGTATTATTTAAAATTCCTTTTCCCTTCACTTCCACATTTGGTTTATTAAAAACTTTTCGAAGATGGGCAAGGTCTGCATCGGGCACAGGTTTATCCACAAGCACAATCGCGTTATCCAGATCTCCGCCCTTGATTAAATTATGCTGAAGAAGCGTTTCGAGTTCGTGAAGGAAAACAAAAGTTCTGCATTTTGCAATTTCAGTTTTGAATTCGCCTACCTTATATATATGTGCGTGCTGCGTTCCGAGAACTTCTGAATTATAATCCACCATCACTGTTAAACGAAATTCTTCCTGCGGAACTGCGAGCATTTCCACGTGCTTTGCATTATCTTCGTACGTGAGAATTGATTTCAGTTCGAAGTAAACACGCTCTGCATTTTGTTCTACCGCGCCTGCTTTTTCCAGCGCTTCGATGAAAGGCATGGAACTTCCGTTCATGATTGGAATTTCAGGGCCGGTAACTTCAATGAGGCAATTATCTATTTCCATTCCCACCAGCGCGGCAAGAACGTGTTCTGTTGTGTGAACTCGCGCTCCGTTTTGCTCGAGCGTTGTTCCGTGGTCGGTGGATATAACATTATCCGCATCTGCATCAATGATGGGTTTGTTCGGCAAATCCACCCGCTGAAATTTATACCAGTGATTTTCAGAAGCGGGTTTGAAGGTGAGAGAAACTTTTTCTCCGGTATGAAGCCCTACTCCTGATACGGTAACTGGAGTTTTGATGGTGCGTTGTTTCATTATTAAAATGCGAATATACGAATGGATGCCAATGAAACTAATCCTACTAATAACAACTATACAAATAAATACAAAAAGCAAATATTACAAAAACTTCTTTCTCACGTCCGTTTCTATCTGCACAATACGAACCGGTCTTACATATTCTGCTCTGAAATTTACAAGTAAACACAATCTTTTATCTGCACTTTGAAGATATCGCTGTGACTGAAAGTAATCTTCTTTAGTCACAACATCTTTTGTTTTTGCTTCTAAAACAATTTTATCATCTATTAAAAAATCAACTCTATTCCCTGATTTTCCAATAGGATATTCCCGGATATATGGAATATTAACTTCTTTTAGTTTGTCTTCAATCGCATCGCAATACTGTTTCTCACGGGAGTATCTTCCTACTTTATTATGTACATCGTAACAAATCCCAACAATAGAATAAGAAAGTTCAGGATAAATTAATTTTTCTTCTCCATTCGTATTGTCATTTGTATTATTCGTTTCATTAGTATCAATTTGTATATTAGCATTTGAAACAATCTTTTGCAATTCCTGAATGGTTTTTTGTATATCAGGTAAATTCTTAAACAGAACATATGACCTCTTATATTCTCCTATGGAAAAAGCAGGCGAACCCTGAACAGTTGTATTTTCTTCCTTGATGGTATTTCCAATTCCGGATTGTGCGGCAATTTTAGTTCCGTCAGCAATGGTGATGTGCCCCACAATTCCAACCTGTCCGCCAATGATGCAGTTCCTGCCGACTTTTGTTGAGCCGGCAACTCCGGTTTGCGCAACAATGATTGTGTTCTCTCCAATCTCCGCGTTGTGTCCGATTTGAATTAAGTTGTCGAGCTTAGCGCCTTTGCGGATAATAGTGGAACCAAGCGTTGCTTTATCAATCGTAGTGTTGGAACCAATCTCCACATTATCTTCGATAATTACATTTCCGAGATGAACAATTTTATAATTGTCATTGTTTGATGCGAAACCAAAACCATCACTACCGATTACAACGCCCGCATGAATGGTGCAGTGCTTTCCAATGTGAGTGTCGGAATAAATTTTTACTCCGGAATAAACAGTTGTGTTATCTCCAATCACGGAATTATCTCCGACAAAAACATTTGGATAGAGTTTCACATTATTTCCAATTTTCACATTCTCGCCTACGTATGCCGATGCTCCTATGTAAATATCTTTTCCAAGCGTTGCCGATTTTGCAATGGTTGCAAACTGCTCAATGCCGGTTTTATTATTTTTCACCTGCTGATACATTTCCAAAAGTTTTCCAAACGCCACGCGCGAATCTTCCACGCGGATAAGCGTGCAGGTTTTTTTGAGTGGCTGTTCGGCAGAAAAATCTTTGTTCACTATTACCACCGTTGCATCCGTAGTATATAAATAAGAATTGTAAGCGGGATTGCTGAGAAACGAAAGCGAGCCGGATTTTCCTTCTTCAATTTTTGAAAGCGAGTTAACCACAGCATCGGGGTTTCCTTCTACTTTGCCATTAAGCAACTGTGCGATTTGGCTGGCTTTATATTCCATTTCTAAGAGTTGGACAAATTTAGAGAAATATAATTGCTATGAGCAAGAATAAAGAGAGGAATTATTAAGAGAAAAAATGTAATTCTAAGTAAATTCCTTCGGAAAACACAAAAAATATTTCTTCACGGTTTTCTGCAACGCAGAAATATATTCCTGGTCGCTGGCTTTGGCAATGTCGGCAATCTTTCCGTCTTTGTAAAGAATATTAATTCGGATTTTATCCGGGCGGTAAGCATCATTCGTCACTGCATGTGAAAAGACAAAGTATTCCGTTTCTTTTTCACTTAACTTATATTTTTTCTGAACTTTCTTTTTCAACTCGCTTACTTGTTTTTCATCAAACGGTTCGTTTTGGATAATCACTTTATAAAGTTTGCGGTTCACGAGCATATCGCAAAGAGTTGATAGAATAAAATCATCACAGTTCATCCATGCTTTCAAAGTCGCAAAAATATCCGAATCATCGAGCAAAGAAAAATCATCGAGATGTAAAGAAATATTTTTTTTATTAATTGTGTTATAAAGGAAAGTTTCAAAAGCAGGAGTGCAGAAAAGTTTTTTCTTTTTTCCTGTCAGTTCTTTTGCCCGCTGAAGAATTTTCACGAGCAAAAACTCCGCGCTCAAAACAGTTTTATGCAAATACACTTCCCAGTACATCAATCGCCTTGCGATAATAAATTTTTCTACGGAATAAATTCCCTTCGCTTCCACAACTAACTCATCATTTTTCACGTTCAGCATTTTTATAATGCGGTCGGAACTGATTACACCTTCGGTAACGCCTGTGAAAAAACTGTCGCGGTTTAAATAATCCAATCTATCCATATCCAATTGCGAGGAAACTAACTGGTGAAGAAATTTCTTTTTATAAGTGTTCGTGAAAATTTCTTTCGCCACAGAAAGTTCTCCTTCGAATTCTTTGTTCAGTTTTTCCAGAAATAATTTTGAAATATCCTCGTGAGAAATATTTTCTACAATACTATTTTCCAGCGCGTGCGAAAAAGGTCCGTGTCCGATATCATGAAGTAAAACAGCAATCAAAACTCCGCGCTCTTCTTCTTTTGTAATTTCGATTTCCTTTGAACGAAGTGTTTCAATCGCTTTCGAAGTGAGGTGCATTGCACCCATCGCGTGCTGAAAGCGTGTATGCAAAGCACCAGGATAAACCAAACTCGTCAAACCCAATTGCCGAATCCGCTGCAACCGTAAAAAATAAGGGTGGTTTATTATTTTATGAATCAACGGATCGGGAACAGTAATGAAACCGTAAATGGGATCATTGAAAATTATCTGCTTCTTTGATGGCATGATTTACAATAGAAATTCGAATCGCAAAGATAACAGAATGGAAGGATGGAATACTGGAATGTTGGAAGGAGGGAGCACCGAACATCCAATCTTCCATTCTTCCAATATTCCCGCAACATCATCGTTCCGGAAATCATTATTAACTAACTTTACATTATGAACAAGGTAAACATTCTCTGGGCGGACGATGAAATTGATTTGCTGAAGCCACACATTCTTTTCCTGCAGGAAAAAGGTTACGAAGTAAAAACCGCCAAGAGCGGTGATGAAGCAATTGGAATGATAAAAGCCGAACCGTTCGATATTGTTTTCCTCGATGAACAAATGCCCGGGCTCAGCGGAATTGAAACGCTCACGCGCATAAAAAACTCGCGCGCTGATTTGCCGGTGGTGATGATTACCAAAAGCGAAGAAGAAGCGATTATGGAAAATGCCATCGGTTCAAAAATTTCTGACTACTTAATCAAACCGGTGAATCCAAATCAAATTCTTATTTCGCTGAAAAAAATTCTGGAGAACAAACGGCTTGTATCGGAGAAAACAAGTTCGGGTTACATGCAGGAGTTCCGCCAGATTGGAATGTCTTTCAGCGGTCATCTGGATTCAGAAGCGTGGAAAGAAGTTTACAAGAAATTAGTTTTCTGGGAACTTGAACTCGAAAAATCAGGTGACGAAAGCATGTCGGATATGCTTTCTATGCAAAAGTCGGAAGCGAATTCTGCATTCAGTAAATTTATTGACGCAAATTATATTGAATGGCTTCACGGAAAAAATAATCCTCCGCTTCAATCGCACACCGTTCTGAAAAATAAATTAGTTCCTCTTCTTGAGAAAAAGGAAAATGTTTTTCTGGTAGTGATTGACAATTTGCGCTATGACCAATGGAAAATAATTCAGCCGAGAATTTCAGAACTCTTCAACGTGCAGGAAGAATCGCTTTACTACAGCATTCTTCCTACCGTAACACAATTCGCGCGCAATGCCTTGTTCGCGGGCTTGATGCCAAGCGAAATTGAAAAACTTCGTCCTGATTTATGGCGCAACGAAGAAGATGAAGGAAGCAAGAACCAGTTTGAAGCCGAGTTTATGGCAGCGCAATTAAAACGCTGGGGAAAGGATGTGAAACATTCTTATCATAAAATTCTGAACATCAACGAAGGGAAAAAACTGGCGGATAATATTTCTAACCTGATGCAAAATAAATTAAACGTCATCGTTTATAATTTTGTGGATATGCTCTCGCACGCGCGCACCGAAATGGAAATCATCCGCGAACTTGCACCGCACGAATCAGCTTACCGCTCGCTCACGCTTTCGTGGTTCGAGCATTCACCGCTTCACGATATACTTAAACAAATCGCCAGCAAAAAAGGAACGCTCATCATCACCACCGACCATGGAAGCATTCGCGTAACCGAGCCGTCAAAAGTGGTGGGAGACAGAAACACATCCACAAATCTTCGCTACAAGCAGGGAAAAAGTTTGAGTTACGAAAAACGCGATGTGCTGGAAATAAAAAATCCGGACGATGCTTTTCTCCCGAGAATAAATGTGAGTACAACTTATATTTTTGCGAAGCAGGATAAATTTTTTGCTTACCCGAACAACTACAATCACTACGTGCAGTATTACCGCAACACTATTCAGCACGGAGGAATTTCGCTGGAGGAAATGATTATTCCGTTTGTAACGCTGACTGCGAAATAATTTAATTCTCCCCTTCAGTAAAGACAAGATTTGCAGGTTCTGAGAAAAAAGTATCTTAGTAATTCCAAACAGTTGCTTTTTTTCTATGAATAAATGGAACCACTGATTATAGAACCCACCGAACACCTGCTCTCAGTTTCTCTCGTTGCCGAAACAGGGAAATTTATTTTTGAAGGAAGGTCTCTTCCCGAAGATGCCAAGAAATTTTTTATACCAATTATAAAATGGCTTGAGCAATATGCGCTGAGTCCTGCCTCCCAAACAGAATGTTCCTTTAAAATGGAATACTTCAATTCATCTTCGCGCAAATGTTTTTCCGATGTTTTCAAAGTTCTTGACGCAATTCGCGAGAAAGGAAATGCGGTTAGAGTCATCTGGTTTTTTGAAGAAGACGATGAAGAATTGAAAGAAATAGGAGAAGCATACGAAAGTTCTACTGATTTGGATTTTCAATTTCTCCCGTACTAACACAGGAGATGCAAACTATTTTTCTAAAAAATATCTCTGAACTTCCGCAAGTTTCAAAATCAATTTTAGATTTTGCTCAGGATAAAAAGATTTTTTGCTTCTATGGAGAATTGGGCGCAGGAAAAACCACATTAATAAAAGAAATCTGCAGGCAGTTAGGCGTAACAGATTCAGGAAGCAGTCCCACCTTTGCACTGGTGAACGAATACCAAACTTCAGAAGGGGAAAAAATATTTCATTTTGATTTGTATCGTTTGAAAAATGAAAATGAAATTTTCGACATCGGTTACGAAGAATATCTCTTCAGCGGAAATTATTGTTTCACCGAGTGGCCGGAGAAAATGGAACATCTCTTGCCTAACGATGTAATCAAAATCAGAATTGCACTTAAAGGAGGAGAACGCATCATAACTATTGAGTAGAATAAATTCCAAATTACAAAAAACAAACTCCAACTAAATCCCAAGAACCAATTTCCAAATTCAAAACTGTTTCGAATTTCGGATTTAGAAATTGGTGCTTATTTGTTATTTGATGCTTGTTATTTGAGATTTGATTCGTATCTTCGATTATCCGTTCGCATCCGTGAAATTTAACTATGAAAGAAAAATCTACTCCTTCTAAAAACATACCCATCAGCGTGCTGCTTCCGCAGGAAGAAATGCTCGAAGTAGGCACAAAGAAAAGCAGTTTGTACATAGGAATTCCCCGCGAAATTTCTTTTCAGGAAAACCGCGTGGCGCTGGTGCCCGATGCAGTGGGCGTGCTGGTGAATAACGGGCACAGGGTAGTTGTTGAAACCAACGCAGGCAAAGCATCTAACTTTTCCGATACTGATTATTCCGAAGCGGGCGCAAAGATTGCTTATTCAGCCGAGGAAATTTACAAGGCAGATATTATTTTAAAAGTTGCTCCGCCCTCTGCAAAAGAAATAGAGATGATGAAACAATACCAGATTTTGCTTTCCACGCTTCAACTCTCCATTCAGTCCGATACGTTTGTGCGTGCGCTGATGAATAAAAAAATAACAGCCATTGCTTACGGATGGATTCAGGACAAGGAAGGAATTTTTCCTGTCATCCGTGCCATGGGAGAAATTGCCGGAGGCGCATCCATTCTCATTGCCGCAGAATATTTAAGCAACGTGAACAATGGTCCCGGATTAATTCTCGGTGGCATTTCAGGAATTTCTCCTACGGAAGTTGTAATTCTTGGCGCAGGAACGGTGGGAGAATTTGCCGCACGCGCTGCAATTGGATTGGGCGCATCGGTAAAAGTTTTTGACAACTCTCTTTATAAATTAAGAAGAATCCAAAATGCGCTCGGCAGAAGAATTTTTACCTCCGTGATTCAGCCGAAAGTTTTGCAAAAACATTTGCGCACTGCTGATGTTGCCATCGGAGCCATCCGCGCAACAAAGGGAAGAACTCCTCTTGTTGTTTCGGAAGAAATGGTGAAAGAAATGAAGAACGGTTCGGTGATTGTAGACATCAGCATTGACGAAGGCGGATGTTTTGAAACTTCGCAGGTAACAAATCACACGCAGCCGGTTTTCCGCAAGCACGGAGTAATTCATTACTGCGTTCCGAATGTGGCTTCGCGTGTTTCGCGCACGGCATCGTATGCGTTCAGCACTATTTTCGGTCCGCTCCTGATGAACATTGCCGAATACGGAAGCGTTGACCGCATGCTGAAACAGGATTTAGGTTTCCGAAAAGGAATTTATATCTACAACGGAATGCTCACCAACAAACACCTAGGAGATATTTTCAGAATTCCTTCGAAGGATATCAATCTTTTGCTGGCCGCGTTTTAATTCCTACCAAATACCAATTCGTACCAATATACCAATCAAAACAGGCAACAATTAGTACATTCGTACAGATTAGTATTTAGTAGAACTAATGACCACCGGAAAAAGAATACGCCTTTACCTTTTTGGTTTTCTGATTGGATGCGTCTTGGTTTATTTTATTCTTCTCCGTGGAAAAAACAGAAGTTATTGGCTTCCTGAAAACAGAATCAAAGAGCAGATGCTCAAAGGAAATTTGATTTATTCGGAACACGCCAAATGCAGAATGAAATGCCGGAACATCACCGAAGAAGAAGTAAAAGAAATTCTGAAAAAAGGAAGCGTGAATTTTTCTGAAAGCCATCCGCATGATTCACCTTGTCCTTCTTATGCGTTTGATGGAAAAACTTCCGCAGGTAAAAATGAACGAATCGTTTTTTCTTCGTGCGATACGCTCACAACAAAAGTGGTGACGGCAATTAATCTCGATTCAAAAAAAGATTCGTGTGAATGCAATTAGTGTTCCTTCGTGAAATTAGTGTCGCCTTCTTTCCCTCTCTTTCAAAATCAAACTCAACTCTCTTGAAGTTTGCCCTTTCACCGAAGTGTTTTCCTGTGCGCGCCTGATGAGATATGGAATAACATCACGCACAGGTCCGTAAGGAACATACTTGGAAACATTGTATCCTTCAGAAGCAAGATTATAAGAAATATGGTTGCTCATGCCGAGGAGTTGCGAGAAAAAAATATTCGGATGATTGTTCGGAAAATTTTTTTCTTTCATCTGGTTCACCACAAGCATTGAACTTTTTTCATTGTGCGAGGCACAGCAAAAAGAAATTCTGTCCAAATGCTCCATGCAGAAGCGAAGCGCGCCATCATAAAAAGAATCAGTGGCATCTTTTGAATCGTTGATGGGCGAGGGATAATTCATTTTCTCCGCGCGCGCTCTTTCTTTTTCCATATAGGCGCCACGCACGAGTTTTGCTCCGAGAAAATAATTTTTGCTTTTCGCTTGCAGAAAACAATCTATCAAATATTCGAGGCGGTCTCTGCGGTACATCTGAAAAGTATTGTACACAATTGCCTTTTCCTTATTATATAAAGACATCATTTCGTTTACTAGATTATCTACGGCTTTTTGAATCCAGCTTTCTTCGGCATCTACAAAAACAGGAATGCCTGCGTTAAAAGATGCTTTGCATATTCGATTGAAGCGTTCGTGCACGCGGTCAAATTCTCTTTTCTCGATTTCTGTCAGAACAGATTTTCCTTCGCTGACTTTTTCGAGAAGCGCAAACCTTGCCACGCCTGTTGGTTTGAAAACAGAAAAGCCGATGTTCTTATTTTTTTTTCCCTCGTTGATGATGGAAATAATTTCATCCGCGCACTGATCAAAATCTTTTTCACTGTGGTTGCCTTCCACCGAATAATCAAGAATGGATTTTATATTGAACTTCCCAAGTTGTTCGACTGCTTTTTTTGATTCCGCCACCGTTTCTCCTCCGCAAAACTGGCGGAAGATGGTGGGCTTGATAATCCATTTAATTGGGAAGTGAATCGCAAGCGCGATATCTGTAAGCCACTTGCCGATGCTCACTACCATTGGACTGCTCACCAATTCGAAAAGCCAATACGAACGCCTGAGATCAGAATCGGTCTGAGATGAAAAAGCAATTTCAGTGTTATCGAAGGAGACTGGCATAAATGGTTTGCGAATATAAATTTTTTGCCCGCTCAAAAAACTTTCTACCTTTGCCTGGAATGAAATTAACACAAACATATTTTTGGTTTTATCCTGCTTCGAAAAGGGAGGGATAAAATCATTTTATCAAAGGCATAACAGCCCCTCCCGAGAAATCGCGAGGGGTTTTTTGTTTGCCCCGTCCCTGAAGGGAGAAAAAGATGAATAAAGAAAAGAAAATAAAAGTTGCAATACAAGGAGCCCGCGGTTCGTTCCACGAACTTGCAGGCATAAAACATTTTGGCGATAACATTCAAATAATGGAGTGCGTTACTTTCAAAAATGTATTTGACAGTGTAATAAACGGAGAAGCCGCTTTCGGAATTACTGCAATTGAAAACACCGTTGCCGGAACCATTCTGCCTAACTATGCAATGCTGAGAGAATCGGGCGTAAAAATTATTGGAGAAGTTTATCTGCACATTCAGCAAAATCTTTTGGCGCTGAAGGGGCAAACCATTGAAGACATAAAAGAAGTTCATTCCCACCCGATGGCAATAATGCAGTGCCAGAATTTTTTTGAGAAGCATCAGCACATTAAACTCATAGAAGCCGATGACACCGCCTCCCGCGCAAAATGGATTTTTGAAAATAAGTTAAAAGCAATGGGAGCCATTGCCGGCATTCACGTTGCCAAAATGTACAACCTGCAAATTCTTTCCGAAGGAATTGAAACGCATAAAAAGAATTTCACGCGCTTCTTAGTAATCACTTGCCCTCTCCCTGGCTCCCTCTCCCAATGGGAGAGGGATGGGGTGAGGGCTGACAAAGCAACCGCTTGCTTCAACGTTTCAAATAAAAAAGGTTCTCTTGCAAAAGTGCTGACGAAACTTGCGGCTTATGATATTAATCTTTCAAAGATTCAATCTTTGCCGGTAATTGGTAAAGAATGGGAATACTACATTCACGTGGATATGGAATTTGAAAATTATTCCAACTACAAAAAAGCGCTCGAAGAAATTATGCCTTCGCTGAATGAATTTAAAATTCTTGGCGAGTATAAGCGGGGAAATAAAACTGATGGTAATGAAGCAACTGGTAACGAAGTAACGAATTTGGTTACGAATATCACAAATCATTCGTAAAATTCGTTATTGAGATTCGTAACTTCGTTACCAGGAAATTAAATTGACAAACATGATAATAAAACACAGCAAGAGATTAAATGATGTGCAGGAATATTATTTCTCGCAGAAGCTTTCGCAGATAAGAGAAATGGAAGCTGGCGGGAAAAAAATTATCAATCTCGGAATAGGAAGCCCCGATATGATGCCGTCTGAAAATACGATTGAAGAATTAATACGCTCGGCAAAAAATCCGAAGAGCCACGGCTACCAATCGTACAAAGGAATTCCGGAATTAAGAAAAGCTATTGCAAAGTTTTACAGCGAAACTTACAATACAAAGCTTGACAGCGAAACAGAAATTCTTCCTTTGCTCGGTTCTAAGGAAGGCATTACGCATATCTCGCTTTCATTTCTCGATGAAGGAGATTCAGTTCTCATTCCCGACCCCGGCTATCCGACTTATTCTTCCGTTTCAAAAATGTGCGGAGCCAATATTATTTATTACAACCTCAAAGAAAAAAATGATTGGCAACCGGATATTAATGAACTAAACTCCAAACTCCAAACTCCAAACTCCAAACTTAAAATTCTTTGGCTGAATTATCCGAACATGCCCACGGGCGCGGAAGCAAGCGATGAAAGTTTTGAAAAGTTAATTGCCTTCGCAAAGAAAAATAAAATCCTTCTCTGTCACGATAATCCTTACAGCATGGTGCTGAACAACGGAAAGCCGAAAAGTATTCTCAGTTACGAAGGAGCGAAAGATGTTGCGATTGAACTGAACTCACTCAGCAAATCATTTAACATGGCGGGCTGGCGCGTGGGATGGATTGCAGGAAAGAAAAATTACATTGATACAATTCTGAAAGTGAAAAGCAATGTAGATTCAGGAATGTTTTTACCGATACAAAAAGCATCCATTGAAGCTCTGAGCAATTCTTCGCTGTGGCATAACAAGCGCAACGAAGAATATAAGCGCAGGAGAGAAAAAGTTTGGGAACTGCTCGACATTCTCAAATGCGATTATTCCATTCATCAAGTTGGAATGTTTGTGTGGGCGAAAATAAAATCAGGAAAAAGTTCAGAATCATTTGTAGAAAAGATTCTGCAGGAAGCAAATGTTTTCATCACACCGGGATTTATTTTCGGAAAGAATGGAGAAGGTTATGTGCGCGTTTCTCTTTGCACTGAAGTGAAAACAATTGAAGAAGCAATAAAGCGAGTAAAAGAATTTCAGAAACAATCCAAACGATTGGCTGTATGAAAATAACTGTAATCGGTCTCGGACTCATAGGCGGTTCAATGGCGCTCGATTTGAAAACGAGAGGTTTTTGCACGCACGTGATTGGAGTTGACAACAACGCTGAGCATTGCAAGCAAGCATTGAAGCTTGGAATTGCAGGTGAAATAAAATCACTTAATGAATCTTTGCAATCGGATGTTGTTATTCTTTCTATTCCCGTAACTGAAACTGCGAACCTTCTTCCGCATATTCTAAATCACATAGGAGAAAATACGGTTGTGATGGATGTCGGCTCCACGAAACAGGAAATATGTAAAGCAATTAAAAAACATCCGAAGAGAGGGCAATTTGTTGCAACACATCCCATCGCAGGAACAGAATATTCGGGACCAACAGCCGCAATAAAAAATCTTTTTGATAATAAAGTTTGCATTCTCTGTGCCGATGACAGCGCGCTGTGGGTGGTGGAAAGAGTTTCGGAACTTTACGAAACGCTGAATATGAAATTACTTTTCATGAAGCCCGAAGAACACGATATGCACGTTGCGTACGTTTCGCACATTTCGCATATTTCTTCTTTCGCGCTTGCGACAACCGTTCTGGAGATGGAAAAAAACGCTTCCACGATTTTTAATCTTGCCGGTTCTGGATTTGCATCAACCGTTCGTCTCGCAAAAAGTTCTCCCGATATGTGGGCTCCCATCTTCGAGCAGAATTCAAAATATGTTTCCAAAGCGCTCGGCACATATATCAAACATCTGGAAAAATTCAAAAATCATATAGACAAAAAAAATACAAAAGCCACGCACGAAATAATGGAGAAGGCAAATGTTATAAGAAAAGTATTGGATAAAAAATAAATTTCAGTATAATGCTAATATGCGAATTGATACCAATGAAACTAATGATACGAATAAATACAAATATTAGTATGGCGGTTATTTGTATGATTGGTATCATTAGTACGCATTTGTATATTGGCATTACGCTTTAAAATATATTAGAATCATATAACACTATAAAAAATGGAAGCAACAAGTAAAATCAGAAACGTCCTCGGGCTCACGCTCGCAAATCCATTAGTGATTGCAGGACCTTGCAGCGCAGAAACCGAAGAACAAGTTCTCACCACAGCGAGACAAATTGCTGCGCTGGGGAAAGTAAATATTTTCCGCGCGGGAATCTGGAAACCGAGAACACGACCGGGACAGTTCGAAGGAATCGGCAGCATCGGGCTTGAATGGCTGAAAAAAGTAAAAGCAGAAACAGGTTTACCAACCGCAGTGGAAGTTGCGAATGTGAAGCACGTTTACGAAGCGCTTCGGATGGGAATTGATTTTCTCTGGATTGGCGCGCGCACAACGGTGAATCCGTTCAGCGTGCAGGAAATTGCAGATGCGTTGAAAGGAGTGAATGTTCCTGTGCTGATAAAAAATCCTGTGAACGCTGATTTGGATTTATGGATGGGAGCGATTGAACGAATTCAAAAAGCAGGCATCACAAAAATCGGTGCGATACACAGAGGATTTTCTTCTGCGGATAAATCTCAGTACAGGAACAAACCGATGTGGGAACTTCCGATTGAACTCAAGCGAAGAATGCCGGAGATACCGATGATTTGCGATCCGAGCCACATTTGCGGAAACCGCGAATTGCTTTTCAATGTTTCGCAAACGGCAATTGATTTGGATTACGAAGGGCTGATGATTGAAACGCATTGCAATCCGAATTCTGCGTTGAGTGATGCCAAACAACAAATAACACCCGATGAACTTGGAAAACTCATGGAGAAATTAGTGGTGCGACTTTCCACAGTAGAAGACAGAAAATTTCTTAGTTCGCTAGAAGATTTTCGCGACAGGATTGATGAACTCGATACAAAATTAATTTCTCTTCTTGCAGAGAGAATGGGGATTTCCCGTTCTATCGGAGAATACAAAAAACAAAATGGAGTTACGATTTTACAAAATGTGCGATGGAATGAAATTGTGGAGAAGCGAACAAAACAGGGAACCGAAAAACAACTCACAGAAGATTTTGTTATGAAGATTTTTGAAAGCATTCATCAGGAATCCATTCACCACCAGAAAACGGTGATGGAAAATCATCAAAGCGCAACAGCCAAATAGTAAATTTGCAGAATGAAAATCATTCAAGCGGAAAAATACAATATACATATAGGAAGCGAATCAATTTCTGAATTAGAAAAGTTTTTTGGAAATCATTCTCAGATTTTTGTTTTAGTTGATGAGAACACAAAGAAATATTGCCTGAAATATATCAAGTCGGCAGTCGGCAGTCGGCAGTCGGCAGTCATTCAAATTAAAAGTGGTGAGAAAAACAAAACACTCCGCACTTGCGAAAAAATCTGGAAAGAATTATCAAAACAAAATGCTGACAGAAAATCTATAATGATAAATCTTGGCGGAGGAGTGATTACTGACATAGGAGGATTCTGCGCTTCAACTTATAAAAGAAGAATTGATTTCATAAATATTCCAACAACTCTTCTCTCGCAAGTTGACGCATCGGTTGGCGGAAAAACAGGAATTGATTTTCTCGGCTATAAAAATCAAATCGGAACATTTTCATTTCCCAAAGCAGTTTTCATTAATCCTGATTTTCTGAAAACTCTAAGCAAAAGAGAATTGATTTCAGGATTCGCGGAAGTGATAAAGCATGGTTTGATTGCAGATAAAAATTATTGGCAGAAATTAAAAGACGCTTCGGCTCCGCTCAGCATGACAGCCGAAACGATTACACATTCCATCGAAATCAAAAATAAAATTGTTACTGCTGACCCTTACGAAAAAGGATTACGCAAAGTATTAAACTTCGGGCATACGATGGGTCACGCCATCGAAACAGCATCACTCAAAACCAAGAAGCCATTGCTTCACGGGGAAGCCATTGCCATAGGAATGATATGCGAATCTTACATCTCCAGAAAAGTTTTAGGATTATCATCTGAAGAACTTCATGAAATCACTTCATTCATAATTCCTCTTTTCAAGACGAAAGCAATTAAACAATCTTCAAAACAATTAATTTCGCTGATGAAACAGGACAAAAAGAATATGGCTTTGCATCCCGATGTAATCGGGATAGATTCAGAAATTAATTTCACTCTTCTTTCGTCCATCGGTAAAGCGGAAATAAACAATTCCTGTTCTGAAGAACTGATAGAAGAAGCAATAAAGTTTTTCAATTCTCTTTGTGAATAGTTTTCTTTCCTTTGTTTCACCAACTAAAAATTGTTTGTAGTTTAGTACTCGAATTTCATAATCCTCATTGTGAATTATAAAGTTTCCAAGCCCGACAAACGTCTTCAGGGAACAATTTATCTAACCGCTTCAAAAAGTGAAAGCAACCGCGTGCTTCTTGTGCAGGCATTGAGCACGCAGCGTTTTCGCACCACCAATCTTGCCGATTCACTCGACACACAAATTCTTGCGGAGATTTTAAAAAATGAAACTTCAGGCGAGCACGCGAACACGCTGAAGAAATTAAATGTAGAAGTAAGTTATTACACCGGTCCCGGAGGAACCACCATGCGTTTTCTCACTGCATTTTTTGCATCGCGCGAGGGAACAAGAATTCTTTCCGGCTCCGACAGAATGAACCAGCGCCCCATCAAACCATTGGTGGATGCGCTCGTCAAACTCGGAGCAAAAATTTCTTATCTCGGAACAGAAGGATGCCCTCCAATAAAAATTGAAGGCAAAAAATTAAAAGGCGGAAACATTGACATGGATGCGGGCGTGAGCAGCCAGTTCATCACCGCGCTGCTGCTCATTGCGCCAAGTTTGGAAAAAGGGTTGAACATTCATCTCAAAGGAAGAATTGTTTCGCGTTCCTATATTATGATGACGCTGAAAGTGCTCGAACACTTCGGAATAAAATTTACATGGGAAGGAAATATTATTTCCATTCCTCACCAGGAATACCAGGGATGGGATTATCACGTGGAGGGCGACTGGAGTTCTGCTTCCTACTGGTATGAAATGGCTGCCATTGCAAAAGATGCCAACCTGACGATTAAAGGACTGAGAAGAAAATCTATTCAGGGCGACTCGGTGGTGGCAGAGTTGTTCCGGTTTTTTGGTGTGAGCACGGAATTTACCGAAGAGGGAGTCAAACTTTCAAAAACAAATTATATACCTGAACTTTTGGGATTTGATTTCTCCGATTATCCTGACATTGCACAAACGGCTGCCGTCACCGCTTCGGTTTTAAAAATTCCCATGCAGTTGAACGGCCTGCATACGCTTCGCTTAAAGGAAACCGACCGCATTCAGGCATTGAAGAATGAACTGAAAAAAACAGGAGTGGAGGCGAAAGAAACCGGAGAAGCCGCACTTGAAATTAATTTCCCGGATAAAAATAAAAAAAGCGAAGGCGTTTCTTCCGAGTTGGAATTTAAAACGTACTCAGACCACCGCATGGCAATGGCGTTTGCCCCGCTGGCGCTTGTATACGATGAAGTGAAAATTGAAAACCCCGCCATTGTAAATAAATCGTATCCCGATTACTGGAATGATTTAAAGCAAATGGGTTTTGAAATTAAGGAAGAGAGTTAGTAAATCACCACATCATAGGGCAATCTCATTTGCACGCCCTGGTATTTGAAAATAGTTTCGAGTTGATGGTTAATGGTTGATGGCTGATGGCTGATGGGATTAAACGAATAGGAAAATCCAAATAACCATTCGCAGATTCGCAGCATATTCGGGATTCGTACATAAGATTCTTCTTCGTCTAAAATATTTCCGAAGATTTCTGAGAACGGGTCTTTTTGTTTGGGCAGTTCCATGATTTCATATTTTTTCAGGTTGGCTTTCTTCGCGGCAAGCGCAATGGCATCTTTCATTCCGCCAAATTCATCCACCAGCCCAATTCTTTTTCCGTCAATGCCGCTCCACACTCTTCCCTGCCCAATGCTGTCCACTTGCGCGCTGGTCATATTTCTTCCTTCGCCAACTTTCGTGATGAAATCGGTGTAAACATTTTCAATCCACTTCTGAATCACTTCGCCTTCTTCTTTTTTTACAGGACGGTAAAAAGACATAATGTCGGCATGTTTGTTTGTGTTCACGGTGTCAATGGTAATTCCGAATTTATTTTCAAACAAACCTTTTCCATTCGGCACAACTCCGAAAACTCCTATGGAACCGGTGATAGTATTGGGATGAGCGACAATTGCATCGGCCGCGCAGGAAATATAATATCCGCCCGAAGCGGCAACATCTCCCATGGAAACCACCACGGGTTTTGCTTTTTTGGCGAGCGCAACTTCGCGCCAGATTACATCGGAAGCAAGTGAACTTCCGCCCGGAGAATTTATGCGGAGCACAATGGCTTTCACATTTTCATCCGTGCGCGCCTGGCGGATTGCTTTTGAGAGCCGCTCGGAGCCGATGGAAGTTTCCTCTCCTTCTCCACCCATAATATCGCCTTGCGCGTACACCACTGCAATTTTATTGCTGCTGAAAGTTTCACTCTTCTTCGGAACGCGGGAATATTTTCTGAACTCCACGTAATTTACTTTGTCAAGCGAAGAAGCGCCCGAAAGTTTTTTTAGTATGTCGAGCATTTCATCTTTGTAAATGAGTTGGTCAACTAATTTATAAGTGAGCGCGCTTTTTCCATCGGTAATCAGCATGTTGTTTGCATAGCGGTTCAGTTCTTCCACGGAAATATTCCGCTCTTTGGAAATTCCTTCTTCCACATACTTCCAGATTGACTTCAGATACGTTTCCGTTTGCTCGCGGTTCTCTTTGCTCATTTTATCGAGGAAGTACGGCTCGGTGGCGCTTTTGAATTTTCCGTGACGGTAAATCTGCACATCCACTTCCAGTTTGTCCAGCATTTTTTTGAAGAACATGATTTGCCGGCTCAATCCTTTGAAGTCAACCATTCCTTCGGGGTTGAGATAAATTTTATCGGCAACGGTTGCAAGATAATACGCGCCCTGAGAATATCCTTCGCTGTATGCGACAATAAATTTTTTTGCCTGCCCCTTCGGGGACGCTTTGAATTCTATTAATGCATTTCGGATTTCTTCGAGCGTGGCAATGCCTGCGGGAATGGACGAAATGTCGAGATAAATTCCTTTAATGTTGTTATCTTCTTTTGCTTTTTCAATGTTGGCGAGAATGGTGTTCAAGCCAATAGGCATTCTATCCATGCCGCCAAAATCAAAATCTTCAAAAGGGTTTTTTGGCGCGCGCTCGCGGATTTCAGAATCAAATTTCAGGTGAAGAATGGAATTGGATTTTATCCGCAGCGGTTTTTCTTCGTGCGTTGCAATAGTCGAAACCGATTTAACAAATACGGCTACAATTACCAAAAAAATAAAAAGAAAAGTAACGAAAACGCCAAGCAGCGTGCCTAGAAATGAACCCCAGAAGTTTTTCATTGATGAATGATTAATGAATATTTATTATTTGAGTTGCAAACTTATTAAAAAACAATTGGCAGTCAGCAATGAATAACGGGCAAATGATTTGAACAATTTCCCTACTGTCTGCACCTGTTTCGTAATTTCGTATCAATTAGTTTTTCGAAGATTTATGAACAAGGCATACCTTCTGCTGGGAAGCAATCTTGGAGAAAGAGAAAATTATTTGCTTGATGCGAAAGCGCAGGTTAAAAAAAATATTGGCAAGATAATTTCTGAATCTTCCTTATATAATACAGCCGCATGGGGAAAAGAAAGTCAAAATGATTTTCTGAACCAGGTAATTTCTGTCGAAACAAATTTACCGGCTGAAAAACTTTTGGAAGCAATTCTTTCCATTGAAAAAAAAATGGGAAGGGAGCGGAATAAAAAATGGGAGGCGCGGATTATTGATATTGATATTTTGTTTTTCAATGATGAAATCATTCGAACAAAAAACCTCACCGTTCCACATCCGCATTTGCACGAAAGAAGATTTGCGCTTGTTCCGCTGGCGGAAATTGCCGCAGATTTTATTCATCCTGTTTTAAAAAAATCTATCAAATCTCTTTTGCGAGAATGCAAGGACAACCTTGAAGTAAAAATCCTCCCAATCATAAAATGAAACGACTTCCTTTTTTTATTTCCATAGAAGGAAACATTGGCGCAGGAAAAACCACGCTGGCAAAAATTCTTGCGAAGGAATTAAACGCTTCATTACTTTTGGAAAAGTTCGAACAAAATCCTCATCTCGAAAAGTTTTATAAAAACCCCAAACAGCATGCGTTGCCGGTTGAACTCTGGTTTCTGGCGGAAAGGTTTGAACAAATGAAATCTCAAATCTCAAATCTCAAATCTCAAATCCTGATTTCCGATTACAACATTGACAAATGCCTCATCTTTGCAAAAGCAAATCTTTCAAAAGAAGATTTTCTGATTTATAAAAAGTTTTTTGAAATCATTCAGCCATTGATTCCACAACCCAATCTTTTGATTTATCTTCACCAAAATCTAAATCAACTCAGAAAAAATATTCAGAAGCGCGGAAGAACTTACGAGAAAAAAATTTCATTCAATTATCTTAATAAAATTCAAAAAGGATATGAATCTTACATTAGAGGAAAGAACAGAAAACGGGTTTTAATTTTAGATTGCCACTCCTTCAACTTGCTTGAAAAAGATCCTATTGAAACCCTGGTTTCTAGGATAGAACGAACATTGAGTTGTTAACAAGACCTACTGATAAAAAAATTTGCTTTGTTCAAAAAATAATTACTTTTGTCTCAATTCTTACAAAAATCAATCCCCTGAAACCAAAACCAATTCATTCAATATGAAAAACCAATTACAAAACATTGCTTTGTCAATGCTCGCTGTTGCAGGTCTTGCCTCGTGTGCCGGCTTGGGTTCCATGATGAAGAAATATGATAAAATGGTAAAGTATGAAGTGAAACCTAACCCGCTTGAAATGCATGGAGATACTGTTGCGGTGAATGTTAGCGGAAAATATGACCCGAAATATTTTGCAAAAAAAGTTGAACTCACCATCACCCCAACTCTTAAATGGAATGGCGGAGAAAAAGCACTGAAACCCGTAACCGTAAAAGGAGAAAAAGTAACCGAGGGAAGCGGAACCACTGTTGTGTTTAAAGATGGCGGAAGTTTTTCTTACACCGACAGAACTGCTTACATGCCCGAAATGAAAAACTGCGACCTCGTTTTGAAAATTAAAGGCAAGCAAAAAAGCAAGGAAAAAGATTTTCCTGAGAAAAAAGTTGGAGACGGAACAATTATTACTCCTCTTCTGGTGAAGAACGATGAAAAACCTTTGCTCGGCAAAGATAATTTTCAGAAAACCTATCCTGTAACTCAGCAAACTCAGATTTTCTTTCTGGTGAATATGTCTGACATCCGCTCTTCCGAAGTGAAAGGCGAAAGCATGACGGCTACTCAAAAATTCATTGAAGAAAAACGTGTGGCGAAAAGATTTGTTTTCAAGAATGCAAATATTTCTGCTTATGCTTCTCCCGATGGAGAACTTTCGCTTAACGACCACCTTGCTAAAGACCGCGCGAAATCCACTTCAAAGTATTACATGAATCTTGCAAAAGGAAAACAAAAAGATAAAACACAAACGCTTCCCGGTGCCGATGCGGAAACTTTCTATACCGTTGTAACCACCGCAGAAGATTGGGATGGATTCAAAACCGCTATGCAGGCATCGGGAATAAAAGATAAAGAACTTGTGCTGCGCGTTCTGGAAATGTATCCTGACGGAGAAAAGCGCGAGAAGGAAATCAAAAATCTTTCTGCCACTTACAACGAAATCCGCGAACAGATTCTTCCCAAACTCCGCAGAAGCGTGATGACATGGAACTGCGAACAGCAAAGCCGGAGCGATGAAGAAATTTCTAAACTCGCTTCCACCACCCCCGATAGTTTGGCGAAAGAAGAAATTCTTTATGCAGCAACTCTTTCAACCGACATCAACACAAAACTGAACATTTACAAAAATGCCGACCGCATGTATGGCTCCGATGACTGGAGGCCATCCAACAACGTTGCCTATTGTAACATCATGCTCAACAAACCTTCCGATGCGCAAACTGCCATTGATAAAGCGAAAGGAATGAACCAGGGAAATGAAGTGATGGACAATGCGGGAATTCTGAAACGCTGGAGTGGTGACCGGAAAGCGGCTATGGAAATGTATAACAAAGCCGGTTCAGGAATGGAAGTGAATCACAACAAAGGAATCGTAAACATCCGCGATGGAAAATATACCGATGCCCTTGGAAACTTTGGTGCAGAAAATTCTTTCAATGCCGCGCTTGCAAAAGTTCTTGCCGGAAACGGAGATGGCGCGCTCACCACCCTTGATGCCAGCATGGAAAAAGAAGACGCGCTTTCCTATTACCTGAAAGCAATTGTTGGCGCACGCCAGGGAAAAGCAGATTTGCTCATCAACAATCTAAAGATTGCAATTAACAAAGATGCTTCCTTCAAGAGCAAAGCGAAAGAGGATTTGGAATTTTTTAAGTTCCGCGATAACGCTGACTTCAAAGCGCTGGTAGGATAAAAGTTCTGTTAACTAAAGCGTGTTAAAAACCCTCCACTACGGAGGGTTTTTTTATTTATCATTCTCCTAATTTTGTGTAAATAAAAAATTTATGTCTTGAAAAAGATTTTTATTCTTCTTTTTCTGTTTTCGTTTTCAAAAGTTTTCTCACAAGCGCAGGACAGCGCGCAAAAATTTTCCCTCGACCTCAAAGGGCAGATTAAATTCGGAAAACAAAATCTTGATTCCACCACTGTGTATGTATACGATGATACCACTTCCACCATCGTAACACAAATTACATCCGATGTAAAGGGCTGGGTGGCATTTGCTATTCCGCTGAAAAGATTTTTTGTGGTGAAGTTTACCAAGCCCGGTTATGTAACTAAAATTATCACCATTGACACGCATGTTCCCAAGACAAGCAAAGGAAATTATTTTTTCGGATTTTCCATTGACTTGTTTGAAGAAATTCCGGAACTGGATGTTTCTGTTCTCAAGCATCCCATAGCCAAAATTTTCTTTAACACGTTTACAAAAAAATTTGATTACGATTACAACTACACTGCTAAAATAAATGAACGGGTAAAAGAAATGTATCGCAAATATTTTCTTCTGAAAAAAGAAGGCAAAGGAATTCAGGCAAAAGTTTCGCAGCCGGATACAGCAGCAACTCCCATCGCTCCTCGTATTCCAGATACATTGGTGGCAGATACATCCCGCATGATGGTTGCTGATACGGCAGAGAAATATCATTTTTCAAAAATTATATTTTCAGTGCAGGTGTTGGCAGTTACGCAGCCGGCTTCAAAAAACGGGAAACTGTTCAGGCAATTTAAAAATGTAAAAGATTATAAAGATAAATCAGACAACCTGTACAAATATTACATAGGAGAATTCAGCAATTACGAAGACGCAAAAAAAATGCTTGACAGCATCCGTCCGCAGATTCCGAAAGCAGATGCATTTATAATTGTATTCAAAGACGGGAAAAGAATTCCTGCCAGAGAAGCCATTGAGTTCAGAAAATAATTTTCCTTTCTCATAATTAAAATTCAGAGGGCTTTTTTATTTTATTTTTGTTCCCTGAATAATTTTCCGGTGAAACACTTGCCTATAAATAGTTTTTTGTTCTTCCTGCTTTTTTTTCCTGCTGCTGTATTTGGTTTTCACCGGGGAGATTCTCTGCATAAATTTTCTCTCGACATGAAAGGAAAGGTCATGTTCGAAAAAAAAACATTGGATAAATCTTTTGTCCGAGTGTATGCTGAAAACTCTTCCGCCTTATTGCAGAAAATTGAATCCGATGCTTCGGGGTGGGTGGCATTTCAATTGCCGCTGCAAAAATTTTATACAGTTAAAATTTCCAAATACGGATACGTTACAAAAATTATTACGGTGGATGCCGCCATGCCTAAGTCGCTTGAAAAAGGAGATTATTATTTTGAATTTTCAGTTGATTTGTTTGAAGAAATAGAAGGGCTGGATGTTTCGCTGCTGAAGGAGCCGGTGGCAAAAATATTCTTCAATACCTTCACAAAAAAATTTGATTACGATTATAACTATACTGCAAAAATAAATAACGATGTAAAAAAACTTTACAGCAATTATCAGTTGCTGAAGAAGCAGGGCAAGGTTCAGGTCTTTGAAAAAACCGAAGAAACAAAAACAGAAGTTTTTCCGGACACAGTAAAAAATGCAGATGTAAAAGCCGATACACCTAAAAAACCTTCTGTAATATTTTCTGTGGAAGTATTATCGTCCAGCGAACAGATTCCTAAAAATTCTTCCTTGTTAAAGGGAATAGTAAATGCGAAAGAATATTTTGAGGATGAACTTTATAAATATTATATAGGAGAATATGCCACTTCCAGGGAAGCGGAAAAAATGAAAGAGGATATTCTCGGCTTTTTTCCGACAGCGCGCATCATTGCTTTTAAGGAAGGAAAAAAAATTCCATTGGAAGAAGCAACTCAGAAATAATTTTTTCTTTCCCTGAAAAATTCCCAGAGCACAACTCCCACGCTTACTGCAATATTCAGAGAGTGTTTAGTTCCTTCCTGAGGAATTTCAATGCAGCCATCGCATAAATCAATTATTTCCTGCTGAACTCCGTTTACTTCGTGGCCAAAAATTAAAGCGAGTTTGCTGTCAGTTGTTAGTTGCCCGTTGTTAGTTGGCAACTGACTACTGACCACTGACCACTGACTTAGTTTAATACTTTTCTCAGCTTGTTCAACAGCATAGATTTTATATTTTATTTCTTTTATTTCCTTTATTGCTTCCGTAGTTGTTTTAAAATATTTCCACTTCACTGTTTCTTCTGCGCCCAGCGCTGTCTTTGCAATTTCTTTATGCGGAGGATGACAAGTGATTCCGCAGAGATAAATTGCTTCCACAGGAAATGCATCAGCCGTGCGGAAAACGGAACCGACATTATACGCGCTTCGCACATTATCCAATACAATTATTACCGGAAGTTTTTTTGCAGAGCGAAATTCTTCCGGAGATTTTCTTCCCAGTTCAGCGTTGGTTAGTTTCTTCATGATGCGGGTAACGAATCTTCTGCGAATCTACGAATGATAGCAAGAATCATTCACATGGATTTAGCATCTGGTATTGTTAATATTTATTCGCAGATTTGAAATTGATTTGTTATCCGTACATCAGTATATTCGCATATTCGAAAAAATCAGTTATACGTACCTTGTCTACTCTATACAAATATCGTCCTGCAAAAGTTGGAAGCGCGAGCGATTCTGAAACTCCGCTCATGCAGCAGTATGCGAGCATCAAATCAAAATATCCTGATGCAATTTTACTTTTCCGCATTGGAGATTTTTATGAAACTTTTGGAGAAGATGCTATTCAAACTTCTTCCGCACTTGGAATCACGCTCACGAAAAGAAGAAACGGTGCTGCTTCGGAAGTGGAACTTGCTGGATTTCCTCATCACGCGCTCGATACTTATTTGCCGAAACTTGTTCGTGCCGGACATCGCGTTGCAATATGTGATCAGCTTGAAGATCCCAAGTTCGCAAAGAAAATTGTGAAGCGCGGAATAACGGAACTCGTTACGCCCGGAGTTTCTTACAACGATAAAATTCTCGACCACAAGGCGAATAATTTTCTTGCATCAGTTCATTTCGATAATAAAAACGGAGGCATTTCTTTTCTGGATGTTTCCACCGGAGAATTTTTAGTGGCGCAGGGAACGATTGATTACATTGAAAAACTTTTACAGAACTTCAAACCGAGCGAAATTCTTTTTCAGAAAAATAAGAAGAAACAGTTTGCTGAATTTTTCGGAGAGAAATTTTACACCTATGGATTAGACGATTGGGTTTTCACTTCTGAATTTTCCAATGAAACTTTGCTGAAACATTTTGCCACTTCTTCGCTCAAAGGATTTGGAATAGAAAATTTTGATTTTGGAATTGTCGCAGCAGGCGCTGCGCTGCATTATCTTGCCGCCACGCAGCACGACCGCGTTCAGCACATTCAATCCATTTCACGAATAGAAGAAGAACATTTTGTCTGGCTTGATAAATTTACAATCCGCAATCTTGAATTATTCTGGAGCCCGAATGAGAGAGCAAAAACTTTAATCGAAGTTCTTGACATCACCATTTCGCCTATGGGCTCGCGCATGATGAAGCGCTGGCTCAGCATGCCGCTGAAAGAAAGGCAGCCGATTGAGGAGCGATTAAATAGTGTTGAACTCTTTCTGAAAAATTCTGAACTCGCAGAAGCAGTTTCAAAACAAATTCATCTCATCGGTGACTTGGAAAGATTGATTTCAAAAGTTGCCACCGGAAGAATTTCTCCGAGGGAAGTCGTGCAATTGAAACGCGCTCTTTTTGCTACGGATGAGATAAAGAAAATTATTCAGCAGAATAAAGTTTTACAATCAATCGCTGAACAATTAAATCCTTGCCACACTATCAGCGAAAGAATTGAACGTTCACTTGTTCCCGATCCTCCGCATGCAGTTGGAAAAGGAAAAGTGATTGCCGATGGAATTTCTGCTGAACTGTATGAACTGCGGAAAATAATGTCGTCCGGAAAAAATTATTTATTGGAAATTCAGCAGCGGGAAAGCGAACGAACGAAAATCGGTTCATTAAAAGTTGCATTCAATAATGTATTCGGATATTATCTGGAAGTTACTAATGCGAATAAGAATAAAGTTCCTTCCGATTGGATTCGCAAACAAACACTGAGCAACTGCGAACGTTATATCACCGAGGAATTAAAACAATACGAAGAAAAAATTCTTGGCGCGGAAGAAAAAATCCTTGCTTTAGAAACACAATTGTTTAACGACCTTGTTCTTTCTCTTGTTGATTTTATTCCGCCCATTCAACTGAATGCTTCGCTCATCGCGAGATTGGATTGTCTTCTTTCCTTCGCAAAACTCGCGCAGAAAAATAATTACACGCGCCCGCATAGCAACGATTCAAAAATCATTGATATAAAAGCGGGAAGACATCCGGTGATTGAAACGCAATTGCCGGTGGGTGAAGAATACATTGCCAACGATATTTATCTCGATAACGAACATCAGCAAATAATTATTATCACCGGTCCGAATATGTCCGGCAAATCTGCTTTGCTTCGGCAAACCGCGCTTATCGTAATTCTTGCGCAGATGGGAAGTTTTGTTCCGGCACAACATGCTGACATCGGAATCGTGGATAAAATTTTTACGCGCGTGGGCGCTTCGGATAATCTTTCGCTCGGTGAATCCACCTTCATGGTGGAGATGAATGAAACGGCAAGCATTCTGAATAATCTTTCCGAACGCAGTTTGATTCTGCTTGATGAAATCGGAAGAGGCACGAGCACGTATGATGGAATTTCAATTGCATGGGCGATTGCAGAATTTTTACATCATCATCCAACCCATCCCAAAGTTTTATTCGCCACGCATTACCACGAGTTGAACGAAATGGAAAAGACAATGCCGCGCATAAAAAACTTTCATGTGGCGGTGAAAGAAGTTGGAAACAAAGTTTTATTTCTCCGAAAATTAATTCCCGGAGGAACCGAGCATAGTTTTGGAATTCACGTAGCGAAAATGGCGGGCGTGCCGAAGCGAGTAGTGGAGAGAGCAAATGAGATTTTAGAAAAGTTAGAAGTCAGAAGTGAGAAGTCAGAAGTGAAAACTACAAACGACAAACAACAAACCACAAACGATTTTCAACTTTCTTTTTTTCAACTGAACGACCCGGTGCTGGAACAAATCAAAGATGAAATTCTGAAAACCGATATTAATACGCTAACTCCGGTGGAAGCACTGATGAAACTGAATGAAATAAAAAAATTAATAGGAGGAAAATGAAATCTTCGAAAAGCGAAATTGTACGAACCTGCGAAAAGAAAACAATAATATTTTTTTTGTTTCTGTTCACTTCAATTTTTTTAAATGTAAGTTGTCAAACTAACTCTGATAAAAACATGAGCAACGAAGAAAAAAAACCGGCTGACCCGCAGCATGCAAATAATCCATACTACTCGCATTCCGATACAACTCCCTTAAATGTTTCAAATGCCGAATGGAAAAAAATTCTTTCGCCCGATGTGTATGCGGTGGCGCGCGAAGCAAATACCGAACGCGCCTTCACAGGAAAATACTGGAACTACGAAGGCATCGGCACTTACTATTGCGCAGTATGCGGCAACCCGCTCTTCCGTTCCGATTCAAAGTTTGCGAGCGGATGCGGCTGGCCCAGTTTTTTTGAATCCATCCGCAAGAACAGCACGGTGTATAAAAAAGATTCTTCCTTCGGAATGGAACGCACGGAAGTTTTATGCGGAAGATGCAACTCGCATCTCGGGCATATTTTTGATGATGGTCCTCCGCCAACCCATAACAGGTATTGCATGAACTCCATTGTGCTGGACTTTCTGCCCGATAAAAAATAATTCTTCTAAATAAAATAGTGCGGAAGAAACCTGCTGGTATTATTGGTGACAAGCGATGATGCTTCCCTGATGCCGATTCCTGCGGGCTTTCCTCCGATTACCCACGAGCCAATCACCGGAAAGTTACCGTCATGTTCGGGAAGTTTGCAGAGTTGCTGGTAAATAAATCCTTCTTCTCCGTAATCGCCAGCCGTTTCTTCGAGAAGATTTCCGTTCTCCACAATCTTTATGTTCGCTCCTTCGCGCGAGAGCAGGGGTTTGATGACAAAGTTTTTCATGGAGTGCGGCTCATCGAAATAACATTCGAGAAGATTGGGATGACGGGGAAATAATTTCCAGAGAAGCGCAAGAATGGCTTTGTTGCTCAGCAGCATTTTCCACATCGGCTCAAGCCAAACGGTGTCGCTTTCGTGCAAGTGAATTCCAAAGTCCTCGTTCACCAGCCATTCCCACGGATAAAGTTTGAAAAGGTTGTAAATCCTATTCTCGAATGTATCGGTAAAATAATTTCCGTTCCAGCCGATTTCAGGCAGGGAAATAAATTCCGTTTCTATTCCCGCTTCGCTGGCGCAATCTTGCAGGTAACTGGCGGTAACATAATCTTCGGGAAATTCATCGAGGCAGGAAAAGTAGAGCGGCTGCGCATGAAATTTTTTCTTCAGCCGCTTCCATTGCGCAATCAGTTTTTCGTGAATGCTGTTGAACTGGTCTTTTTGCGGATGCAATTCCTTTTGCCACTGCCATTGCACAATGCTTGCTTCAAAGAGAGAAGTAGGCGTGTCGGCATTGAACTCTAAAAGTTTTGGCGGCTCGCGCAGGTTTCCGTTCCACCATAAATCAAACCGCCCGTAGATGGAAGGAAAATTTTCTTCCCAGCTTTTTTTCACCAGGTAAATATATTCTTCGGGAATGTGGAAGTGTTCAAATAAGTTTTCATCAAGAATCTTCCGTACCGCTTTCAGGCAAAGAGAATAAATTTCTTTTGAGGATGCTTCCAGAAAAATTATTTGCTCCGCAGTAAATTTATAGCAAGCCGATTCATCCCAGTAAGGAATTCCGTTCAGCGTATGAAAACTGAAGCCGAGTTCTTCCACTTGCTGCTGCCAGTGTGGACGCGGAATCAGTTTTTCACGAATCATGAGGCGGAAGAAAAAGAATGCCCTCTTCCGGTGGAGCCGAAGCCACCGCGCGCGGAAAACGGCTTGCTGTGCGGAGTGTCCATGCGCTTGCGGTGCAAAGCGAATTCCCTGCGGTGGCCGTAATACATGTTGTTCCAATGATGACCATAATACGGACCATCGTAATAATACGGTGAGTGCCAGCAATGCCACCACCAGCCGTGATAGCAGCCAAAAGGAGAGCAGCAGGAATAGTACGGAGAATAATTCCAGTGGTAAAAAATGTGGTACTGCGCGCGGTAAGGAGGCGAGTAGGGATAGGCGCTGTCCTGCGCAAGAGAATCATTTTCGTTGCGGAGATGATAGGTTCTGCCGGTGTTATACAAATCGTCATCATACTCATAATAGCCAATGCTGTTTGTGCTTGTGCAGCCGCTGAGCAGAAGAAGAGGGAAGAGAAGAACGAATGAAGTGTAAATTTTTTTCATTCCAAGTTGTGTTTGACAAATACATCTGTATGCAGCAAACACTATGCCATAAAAGAAAGCAGAAGATAGAAGGTTGGAATAATAATGGAATGTTGGGGGAAACCCATTCTTCCATTCTTCTTGGTTTTCGCCTCTTTTTTTAAAACGCTCCTTCCGCGTATGCTTTTTCTCCGTGAAGCGATTCATCCAGCCCGGCATCTTCATGGGATTCCGATACTCTCACTTTTGTAAGAAGATTGATTGCGCCCAGCATTAAGTAGGTGAGCACAAAGGCATACACGGCACAGCCGAATACCGCAATCAACTGGTGAGTGAAGAATTCTGTTCCGCCATGCAGCAAACCGTCTGCTCCGGTAGCATTTATAAACTTTGAGCCGAACACTCCCAGTAAAATAATTCCTGTCATGCCGCCCATTCCATGAACGCCCCAAACATCGAGCGCATCGTCCCAGTTCATTTTATTTTTCAGCATCACTGCCATATAGCAAACTAAACTTGCTGCAACTCCGATGGCGCAGGCGGCAGTGAGCGAAACATATCCTGCGGCAGGAGTGATGGTTGCCAATCCTGCAACGGCACCTGTCATGAAGCCGACCATCTTTGGTTTTTTCACCATGAACCATTCAATCATCATCCACGTTACTGCCGCAAATGCTGCTGCAAAGTGAGTGTTCATGAATGCTTGTCCTGTAATTGCATTTACATCGAGCGCGCTTCCTGCATTGAATCCGTACCAGCCAAACCAAAGTAACCCTGTTCCGATTGCAATGAGGGGAATATTATGATTAGCGGAATGTTTATCTCTGCGGTGCTTGATGTAAAACACCGAAGCAAGCGCGGCAAAACCGGCACTCACATGCACCACAATTCCTCCTGCGAAATCAAGTACGCCCCATTTTGCGAGCAGCCCTCCGCCCCAAATCATGTGCGCGAAGGGATAATACACGAGCAGTTGCCATAGAATCAGAAACACGAGGTAACTTCTGAATGTTTTTCTGTTTGCGAATGCGCCTGTGATAAGCGCGGGCGTGATGATGGCAAACATTAATTGATACGCGATGAAAACAAACTCGGGCATTTTCGGATTCCCCGGAAAAGGAGAATTCAAATTCACGTTATGCATAAACGCTTTGTCGAGGTTTCCGATGATTCCTCCGAGCGCATCTCCGCTGAAGCAGAGCGAATAGCCGCAGATGAACCACATCACTGTGGTGATTCCGAGCGAAACAAAACTCTGGTACATGATGCCCACTACATTTTTTTTGCCGGCAAGCCCTCCGTAAAAGAAAGCGAGACCGGGTGTCATGAGCATGACGAGCGCTGCGGCTACGAGCATGAAAGCGGTGGTTCCTGTGTCAAACATGTGATTTAGATTTTAGTTATTGGTTAATGAGTTATTAAGTTAATCAGTTAGTGCGGGTTTTTTTTCGTTTTGTTTTGCTTTTTTAAGATAAGAAATGTATCCGTTTAGTATTTTATTGCAAAGAAGAATTTTTGTTTTAAAACTACTTAACATGGTTTCATCCATGTAGTTTTCATCGCGTGCACAAATTAAATGATCCAGCACCTCCATTAAAGAACCTCGTGATTGGCGGCAGAATTGAATATTTTCCTGATAGTGGAATCTTCCGAACCCTTCAGCAATGTTTGCTGTAACTGACCTTGATGCTCTTTTTAATTGGGAGCATAAACTATATTTTTCTTCAGCAGGCAATGATTTTGTGAATTGAGAAATATCCTTTCTTAAATCTCTTGCTGTTTTCCAAACTTCTAATTCTTCAAATGTCTGCATTGCCTATTAGCTTATTTTTTGAATAACTTATTAACTTAAACTAAAACGAAACTCCAACGTTGAGCATTACTTCTGTGCGGCTGTCTTCTCCTTCTCCTTTCCAATGAAAAATCTCCTGCGCTGCATCGGTTTCAATTTGTCGTCCTTCCAGGCGAATATAGGAATTATCTGTGGGTTTGTATTCCACGCCTGCCGTTATTCCCCAAAGTTTATAGCCTGTGAGATTGCCGTTTATATCTTTGAATGCGCCAGACACTATTCCATTCGGGTCATTAAATATTTCCTGCCGCGTGTAAATGCGAAATTTATTTGCAGGCAGATAACTTAAAACGCTTACCGCGCTCCACATGGTTGCCGGTTTTGTGTTATCGGCAAGATAAGAATGTTGTTGCCAGCAAACATCTCCGCCAACCGTGTATTTAAATTTCTTGCCTTTAAAATTCAGAAACACATTATGCGCTTGCCGAAAATAGGATAATGAGACGCTATCGGGCGAATCATCTCCGTAATATCCGCTATAACCAATATTAAATTTATCGCTGAAAACATACGTGATGAGAAGCCCTGCAGATTTTTGTTTGTTGTTGTCTTCATAAATTCCATAGCCGTTCAGCGCATAAAGAAAGATGGAAAGTTTTTCATCCGGATTATAGTTCAAACGAAAGCCCGCTTCGTAATACGGTTCGAAATAAGTTCCCACGGTAACCGAACTCGTGTAATTCTCTCTGGGGAAAAGCGCTTCGGTGCCGAAGTGCGTACGGAAAAATCCTCCATCAAGCCAGAGTTTTTTGTGCAAACGGATTCCTGCATTCGCTTCCTGGATGAAATTATATTTTGCCGACCAGGCGCTGAGCGGAATATCTCCGAAATGAACGGTGGCGACACCGCGCACTTTCTCTGCAGAATATTTTGCGGTGAGCATGGCAACATTCAATCCGAAATGATTGCTGCGCGGAGAAACGGATGGGAACTTTTGAAAATTTCCTGTCCCCACGGAATCAGTATAGAACGCATAATACGCATCCACATATCCGCTGATTTCTATTTTAGAAGAATCTTTTTGCTGTGAAAAGATTTTTGCTTCTGCTAAAAGCGCCAGCAGGAGCAGGACGAATACATTTTTTTTACCGGGCATTAACAGGTATTTGTTAAGCAAACATAGAGAGATTATTTATTTTGGCAAAAAAAGATAGCCACACGGGCGTGTGAATAAAATTATAAAAACCTTTCCCGCACCTCTTTCATTGGAATCATGCACTCGTTTTTTTTCCCCCACCACTTGTAGCGGTTGCGGGCGATTATATCATACGCAAAATCGCGGATGAATTTTGGAACGATAATTAAAAGATAAACACTGAAATAAATTCCGCCCACATGTTTCATCACTCTCAGCAGGGAGGATTTAGTATAAACCTTTCCGTTATCAATGAGCGCGGCAGAGTCGGTTTCAGCAGGAATATTGTGTTGCTGCATTATTTTTTTCCCCGCTTCTGATTGCAGCGCGGCAAAGCGGAACTTCTTTTTCTTGTCATGCCTGATGACGAAATTCACCCACGCGTTGCAGTAATTGCAAACGCCATCGAAAAGAAGAACGGGGGAGTTCATCGTATAAAGATAAGATTAGAATAAAGAGTACGGTTTAACTAAAACTACTTCCCGAAACTTGGCGTAGGTCCCGACAGTACAGAATGAGAGAACGGACCGGGAGAAATAAAGCGGAGAGAAAGCTCCAAGCCGCCTTTGCCGGAACTTGCCGCAGTGAGCGGAGATGTATTAACATCATAACTGATGCCGATGGCATACTGCGCAACCTCTATCAGGGATGAGATAATAACGGCATCCTGCATCCTGTAATATCCCCCGAATGAAACGGCAGAACCTTTGACAAACCCTGTGTATTTTGAATCTTCCTTTAACCTGAACCTCGCCATGGAGCCGAGGATGAATTCCTGCTGTGCGCCCTGCTTCGCAAACATATAAGAAGGAACGATGGACGTGTTCGAATTTTTAATTCCGTACGACATGCCCCCGTGAAATACGATGCGCGGACTGAGGCGAATGTCATTGCCATAGAAAGATATGTTCGGAGCCGATACATGGAATGCCGATATGCCCATGTTTGCTTTCACTTCATCATTCGCAGTGGAATACATTTCTCCTTTTCCGTATGTCCACAAAAGACCAGCGGCAAAATCTCCATAGGAAATATTAGTGGAAGAAAAATTTTCGCCCGAGGGAAGCGAAGGGTCGAATGCAGTTCCAATGAACTGGTTGTCCCAGTGAAGCCCTTCGGTGCTGACGTGGCGCTGTGCAAAGCCCGCCTCCAATCCTGCAGAAAAGAAATTCTTTTGATTTAATTTAATGACGCTGGAAAGAGAAAGGTTCAACTGGTTGGTTCCCATTTTTGAATCTCCCGCCTTGTCGTTGAAATCGGAGATGCCTGCTCCTATGTATCCTTTTTTCCATTTTCGTTTCATGAATGCCATTTCATAGGAGAAAGCAGCGGTGCGGAAGGGAGTGGTAACGCTTTTCCACTGGTCTTTGTAATTCAGCGTGCCGCGCATATCACATCCCACAGACGCAAGGGCGGGATTCAGCGTGAGAGGGGAGAGGTTGAACTGTGAGAAATGAACATCCTGAGCAAAAGCGCAGGTGAGCAGGTGAGAGAATGAGAAAGTGAGCAACCAGAGACGTGCGTCTGCACACTTTCTCACTTTCCAGTTTTCCTGTTTTCGTATTGTTCGCACCATTTCGTTTTGCGAAGATATCTTCATGTGTGTATTCTGTTACCTAAATAAAGTAATATTTCCTTTCATGTTATATTCTTTGTCTCCCGAAGAGCAAACCGCTTTCAGATAATAGACAAAAACTCCCGGGTCAAGTGTTCTGCCTTTATATTTTCCATCCCATCCATTTGCCGGTTTATCCGTTTCAAAGACCTTTTCTCCCCAGCGGTCGTAAACGGCAAAGAACAAACTCTGGAGGTCGGCTGCATGAACATAAAGCACATCGTTCATTCCGTCATCATTCGGAGAGAACGCATCTGCAACGGAAGGTTCAAAGCAGCTTACAGAAGGCGGTTCAACAAACACTGTTACCAGCGCCACAGAAGTGCAGCCGTTAGCATCAGTAACTGTGACAAAATAAGTTGTGGTAAGATTTGGTGCAGCAATAGGATCAGGACAGTTTATGCAGCTTAGCCCCGTTGAAGGATTCCATGAATACGTTCCGCCTCCCGAAGCGTTGAGAGTGGTGTTGGAGCCAATCGTAATTGTTATATCTGTTCCGGCATTTGCAGTTGGACCGGGTGCAACCGTAATCGAATGAATAATGGTATCAGAGGATAGGGTGTTCGATGCAATTAATGTGACCGTATAATTTCCCGCAGAAGAGTAACAAATGTTCAACGGATTCTGCGCAGTTGAAGCGGCTGGGCTTGCTCCCGGGAAAGACCATTGCCAGTTAGTAGGCGTGCCGGAAGAATTATCTGTGAAACTGATGCATTGGTTTTTGCAAAGCAGCGTATCGCTCGCCTGGAATGCCGCAATTATTTTCGCTGTAACATAAACGGTAACTGAATCGGTGTTAGTGCAGCCATTGCTATCAGTCACAGTCACGGAATAAGTTGTAGTGATGGTTGGATTGGCAACCGGGTTGGGGCAGGTGGTGCAGCTTAATCCTGCCGAAGGGCTCCATGCATACGTTCCTCCGCCCGTGGCGTTCAATGTAGTGTTAGAGCCAATTGTAATTGTTACGTTTGTTCCGGCATTTGCTGTTGGTCCGGACAGAACGGTGATTGTATGCGTGACGGTATCTGTAGTCGTCCCGTCAGAAACAATAAGCGTGGCAGTATATGTTCCTGCGCTGGAATAACAAATGTTAGTTGGATCCTGCGCTGTTGAGGAAGTTGTATTTGCTCCCGGAAAAGACCATTGCCAACTGGTGGGCGGACCTCCTGTGGATTGGTCGGTGAAACTGATGCAATCGTTTTTGCAAAGCACCGTATCGCTGATGGAAAAAATTCCAACTAATGCTGCGCACGCGGGAATAGAAGGAAAGCCCGGGTAAAAATAACTGGCAATAAAATTCGGCAAACCCAGCATGCAGTAATAGCCGTTAGCGTTCGGGTCAACATTGAACCCCTGCACCACATAATTGCATCCCGCTCCCAATGTATTTGGAGAATTGATTACACCAATCCACGGAGTCACTTCCGTGGCACAATAAATTTTTCCATCCGAAGCAAGTTGAAGAGCATAAATATAATTCGGGTCGAACGAAGTTCCCAAAACAGTTTGAGAAGCCGCAACATTACTCGCAGTTAAATCAAACTGCGAAACCCATCCGGCATTTCCTATCTCATAATAACTGACATATAATTTTGAATTGTCGGGTGAGAACTCCACGCCATACACATGATTAATCCCGAATGACAAACTCACAGGGTTGGAAACAACTCCCGTCTTGTTATCGAAATCAAAAACATCTACCGTGTCTTTGTAGCCAATCGCGCATGCAACACGGCTTCCGTCATTGCTGAATTTCATGTACCCGATGGAATTGTTTGTGCTGCTTCCGTTGTGCAATGTGCCCACGCTGCTTATTACAGGAAGGTTAATTCCTGAACTTGTAACAAGGTAAGCGTAAAACTTATTATTATTCCATTCGTGCACCATCACCCAGATGTCGGTGCCGTTGCAATGATAAACTGCCGCCTGTTTTTCAGTTACATTATTTTGAATCAAAGTATTTTTTGTCGTGACATCTCCTTTGCCTGCGTTCTGTGTCATATCAACGATTGAATATTCAAATCCTTTTGGACCGACAACATAATCCACAGTAAAAATATAATAGAGCGTAGCGCTTCCCGGCACAGGTACTACCAATGCGGACTCAGTGGAAGAAATATCACCGTCAAGATTATTTCCATTGGGCATCTGCGTATTTGTTTTATCCCAAACGCTCACTCCATCCGTATAGAAAAGTAAATTGCCGCTCGCATCAGAAGCAGAAGAACATCCTTCATTTGTATTCAGCGCGCTTCCGGTTAAAGCCACTGGTGCACCGCTGTTAAAATCAATTCCCGCCAGCGTGCCGAAATGCCATTGGTTAGTTTGTTTTTGTGAAAAGCAATGAGCAGAAATAAGAGCGATGAAAAATAAAAATAAATTTCTGCTGTGAATCATATAAATTAGGAAGAGGTAAAACTACTCAAATAAAAATTCAGAGTTTGATAAATTTAATTTGCTTTTTAAAAGAAGAAGAATTCAGGTTGAACAAATACACTCCCTGCGGAAGAGCGCCTACATCAAAAACCCAATATCCTTCTCCTTTAATAATATGAACTGCCCGGGCTACCACACGCTGCGCGAATAAATTGAATATTTCCACCTGCATATCTTTTTCCTCATCGCTGTAAAAATTCAGGAACAACTCATTTTCTGCAGGGTTGGGCGAAATAAAAATATCAGGCGGATGCAAATTATCGGAAATGGAAATAACAGATGAATACGTGAAGTCGCCATTGAAATCGGTTTGTTTCAACCGGTAATAAGTAATTGACGGATACGGCTTGGCATCAGTTGCCGAGTAATGTAAAAAGGCGCTGCTGTTGCCTGCTCCTTTTATTCTGGTAAGTTCTGTAAATGAAATTCCATCGGCAGAGCGTTCGAGTGTGAAGAAGTCATTGCCGATTTCCGATGCGGTTATCCAGTCAAGAATATTTCCTGTTTCTGATTTTTTTCCGGTGAAGGAAAGCATTTCGATCGGAAGTGCTGAAATCGTCTGTGTGCCACCTACGAGATTTGTTCCATACGTATTTGTTCCGGTAATGGTTGTATTGGCTTGAGTGATTTGGTTACAGATGATAGTATGACCGTTAACAGCTCCTGCAGCAATATCTACAGTTATATAAAAGGCATGGGATGAACCCGTAGCTATACTAATACCCAATGCGCTGAAGGTATGAGAACCGGGTCCCAGAGTTGTAGTTATGGTGGAGCCGCGCTGAACCTGAGATCCTGAAGGGAAAACATCGAAGTTACACTCCCAGAATTTAAAGTTGACGATGTCAGTGGCAACATAAGAACCTGATGTTGAAAATGTGACTGCCGAAAAACTTGGACTTCCTGAGGTTACATTAAAACCCAAACCATATATAGGAACCTGTGTAGTTCCTGAACTAACAGTTGCCGCACTTATTTGCGTGCCGGTGCCGCCACCAACATTATCATGCGTGCTTTGCGTTTCAGTTTGAGAAAAAATAAAATCGGGGAAAAGAAAACTTCCGAAGACAAATGCAAATAAATAAGAAGTAGAAACTTTTTTCATCGGCAAAGTGATTAGCGGTATATATTTTTCACTTACCTAACCTCTTTTTTACGGACTTGCTCCGGAAAGGTTTCAACTAAAACTATTTTTTTCTTTTGATAATCATTTGCTTCCGGGGTAAATTGTTAAAACTCTCTCAGCAGGTAGGACTTAGTATAAACCTTTCCGTTATCAATGAGCGCGGCAGAGTCGGTTTCAGCAGGAATGTTATACTGCTGCATTATTTTTTTTCCCGCTTGTGATTGCAGCGCGGCAAAGCGGAACTTCTTTTCCGTATCATGCCTGATAATGAAATTCACCCACGCGTTGCAGTAGTTGCAAACGCCATCGAAAAGGAGAACGGGGGAGTTCATGCAGGCAGAATCATTCTTTCATCCGACCGAACGGAAAATTCACCCGGCAGAATCACTCTTTCATCCGACCGAACGGAAAATTCATCCGACCGAACCACTCTTTCATCCGGACGAACGGAAAATTCACCCGACCGAACAACTCTTTCATCCGACCGAACGGAAAATTCATCCGACCGAACAACTCTTTCATCCGACCGAACAACTCTTTCATCCGGACGAACGGAAAATTCACCCGACCGAACAACTCTTTCATCCGTCTTAATCACTCTTTCAATTTTTGCACTTTCCGCGACTTTTTGGCAGGGTTTGGCAGGGAAAGAATATTTTGTAAAAGAAAAAGAGGTGAACGGAGGAGCAGGTCAACCGTTCCGGAAAGCAGAAATTGAGCAGTTTTTAATGCCTCACCGCAATGGAGTAGGGGTCTCTTGCGATTTCTCTCTTTTGCGGAAGCAACTCAAGTGTGTGCAGATCTATAAAACTGACAAATCCAATTTTTCCTCCGCAAGTTGTTGTATGATGGGGCAAAGGTCCTGATAAATTTCTATTTGCAACATATACCAAACCAGTTCCATCATCAACTCCGATTCCATGCGGATCAGATATGTTGACTCCTTTAATATTTTTTATAAAGGAGAGGGTTTGATAATTAATTACAGTTACACTGCCATTGTAAGGATATTGAGTAGTAGGCGCATCTTTCATGCAAGTGACAAAAAGGTAAGGAGTAGAAGAATGGGTTGATAAGCTCATCTCAACAGGATAATCGCCCGTTGGAATAGTTGCTATCTGCACATCATCGCTTCTTCGCAAAACACGCACGCTCTTTGCACTGTCGCACGACACAAAATAGAGCGTGCTGTCTGGCGACCATATAATATCGTGCGGTTGAATAGGTTTTGGACCCACCGTAAATGGAGGATTGGGCTGGTCAATAGAAATATTGATTTCGCTTCCCGGATCGTTAATCGGTACTTTATAAATATAATTCGACTGGCTTGCCCCTATATAAAGAGTATCGCCCTTAGAATTTATTGCTGTGCCGTGCGGAGTGTCAAATATTCCCGACCATGAACCAAGCGGAGCCATGTTGGATAAATTCACCGGTGTTACTCTGCCATTGGCACTCCAATCCGTTACATAAGCATATTTGGAATCATTGGAAATAGCAAATGTGTTCCAAAGACCACTCGTAATAAATGCTTCTCCGACTTTAGAATCATCTGATGTTCTGAATTTCTGCAATACACCTCCTGCAGCAAAGCAAACATACCAGTATTTATTATCAGGTGAAAGTTTAAGCATGTGCGGTGCGGCATCAACAGCAGAACCTACCGGAATATACCGCATCTGCAAAAGCGTGGCGGCATCAAACACCGTTACCACATCGCAGCCCTGGTTGGTAACATAAAACTTTTTGCGGCTGGGATTATCGCTCCACATGATTTTTCCTTTGGCATCGGGCGCGCCTGCGTCAATCCACTGCATAAGGGTTCTTTGTTCTTCGGCAGAAAGAGCCGGTTGATTATAAGGCATGGTGGGTTTGTTCACAGGCGAAAGAGTGGAATCGGTGTTGGTAAATAAAAACAACGGGCTGTACTGGTGGCTGTAGGGAATGCATACTGCGCCTCCGCGGTCGCCTGCAAATAAATCGTCCCATGTTTCAAGCGAGAGCCCGGCACACACGTCTTTGCTTTGTTTGTTGTGGCAGCCCTGCGTGGCGCATTTGGCAATTAGTATTTTTCCCACTTCCTGCGGATAGCCGGAGGGAGTATAATCAAGCAGCCCTTTATCCTTACGGCAGGTGAAAAAAATAACAGATGAAAAAACCATCAGGAGGAAAACAGAAAGAGAAAAACTTTTTCGCATAAAGAAATTTATTTGCTAAAGATAAAAAATTCCTGAAGGCAGTTGTTATTCTGACACAGGCAAATCAACATCTGTTTCCTGCTTGCGCTCTTTATGTTTAATTTTCACATGCAGCCCGCCCGTAACGCGCTCGTGATTGATGCTGTCATAACCCGCGCCAAAGAGAAAATAATCTCCGCATTTCAATCCTTTGCAGTGCACATGGTCTTCGCCTTGTTCGCCAATAAAATAAGTATCGTAATTGCCGGGGCTTGTGCCGGGAGAATCTTTCGCTTTGAACTTAACAAAAACAGTATCGGGCCAGCCAACATGGTTGATAATCGGCTTGGTGTGATGCTGCAGAAAAACCACCAGCGTGGCATCGCCTCCGGTTCCGGGCTTGCAGCAGGAAGAAAGAAAATAAAAAGGGATAAGGAATAGAGATATAAGGGATAAGGTTCTGAAAATTGTTTTCATAAAAAGATTTCGGCAAATGTAGGATAACTTTTTTTGTATGCAAAAACAAACTGAGCCACACGCTCTGCTCAGCGCTTGTTTTTTTTCTTGTTCCTGGCGTATAACAAATTTTCAATTCAAATTATGCGCACTTGCGCATAAAAGCAAAAGTAGTGTTCTCTAACTTTGCAGATTTTTTTCCTCATGTTGCAGGCATTCTTAAATTGTAGGACTTTCGCAAGATTAGTGAAAATGAGTTAGGGTGCATTCAAGGCCTTAGCGCAACAAGGCGATTTTTGGTTTAGAGTTTAAAGTTACATTTTTTGTTTTAGAGCAACAGTATTAATGTTCAGAATAACTCGTGGCGAGTTATTACCGAACATTAACAC
>JACQAL010000026.1 GCA_016195025.1 Bacteroidota bacterium
CCCAATCTACTGCAGTTAGTGTTACAAAATAAATTCCTTCCTTGTCATCTATTTTATATTTGTCGGACATTAGGCAAACTTACAAAAGCGTTACAAACGTGGCATGACTTCGCACGCGTCACAGACGCGCGCGAGCGGGGGGAAGTATAAACATTGCTATAGCAATTACTTCGCATCAAGCACTCACAACCCGTACTCGCTCACTAAGTAAACCATCATGGTCATTACAATGGCGCCCAGTTCCAGTTCACGCTCGTTTACCTGCTCAAAGGTATCGCGCGCAGTGTGATGGATTATAAAGTAGCGCTGGTTATCGGGCGAGAGTTCCATCAGCGGCACGTTTTGTTTTTCCAGCGGGCTGATATCGGCTCCTCCGCCTTTATGCGTGAAATCGTAGGCGCCATAGGGAAGAAAATAATCTTTCCATGCAAGAATTTTTTTCTTCTTCTCTTCGGGCATCGTTAGGGTGAAGCCGCGCGGAGTAAATCCGCCTGCATCGCTTTCCATGGCGAGAATATGTTTTTCGTTTTTCTTCTTTGCCTGCTCTGCATATTCTGTTGCCCCCCGCAATCCGTTTTCTTCATTCATGAACATGACTGCGCGGATAGTGCGCTTGGGCTTCACTCCAATTTTTTTCAGCGCGCGCAGCACTTCTATGCTCTGCATGGTTCCGGTGCCGTCATCGCTTGCGCCTTCCGCCAAATCCCATGAATCTAAATGCCCGCCCACGGCAATGATTTCTTCGGGATGTTCGCTGCCTTTTATTTCTCCAATCACGTTATAGGATTTCAGTTCTTCCAGCGACTGGCAATTCATCTTCAGAAAGAAATGCAACTGCGGGTCTTCTTTGAGCATTGCCGAAAGAAAGTCCGCATCTTTTGTGCTGATGGCGCATGCCGGAATTTTAGGAAGTGAATCTTTGTATTCCATAGCGCCCGTATGCGGATAATCATCCGTGTAATTCGTCATGGAGCGCACAATGCTCGCCACCGCTCCGTAGCGTGCGGCTTCCGATGCGCCCGCGTGGCGGTACTTCACCGCTTCGCCATACATCTGAAAAGGAATAATCATTTTCACATCGAAGGGATGGTTGAAGAAAACAATTTTCCCTTTCACTCCCTGCGTGCCGAGTTTTTTCAGTTCGTCAAAGTTTTTTACTTCCACCACTTCGGCTGAAATGCCATTTTTGGAAGTGCAAACGCTTCCGCCCAGCGCCACAATGTTTACCGCTCCGCCTCCTCCCACATGCTCGCTCGTTGGCTTAATTCCTGTTTTGTGTGATTCAGAAGGTTTAATAATGCCCATTTCTTTTTCTCCTCTCACCCAGTGCGGAACGGTTACTTCCTGCAGATACACGGTATCAAATCCATAACTCTTCATCAGTTCTTCCGTCCACTTCACCGCCTTTTCTGCGCCTTCCGAACCCGTGAGCCGCGCACCGATTTGCTTGCAGAGATATTCTTCGTTCTTATACACCTGCCCGCTGGTAAATATTTCATCCGAAATTTTTTTGATGATGACAGAATCGGGCTGCCCCCCCGCCCCCCAAAGGGGGGATAATTGAAAAGAGAATATTGAAATTAAAACGCTGAAGAAAAAAGATTTGTTCATACACATAGTTTTTATTTCTTGTTATAGTTCCCCCTTCGGGGGAATTTATGGGGGCTTTTAATTATAATCGTACCAATCTCTCTTTCGTTCGAGTTTCAAATCCTGGAGCACGCTTGCTTTCACATTGAGCGTAAGCATATAACTTCTGCGGAAGCCGAACGGAATCCAGTTCAGGTGCATTTCCCAGCAATGCAAATCGCGGTAAATGTCGAACGATGTAAATGTAAAATTCTTTTTCACAAAGTCGAATCCCGAACGGAAGCCCACTTTCCATTTCTCCGTCACGTTCACATTTCCGCTGAAGGTGAACGATTGAATCACCGTATCGGAAGCGCCCGGCTTTGAATACACCACATTGTAATTCACCGCAAGGTCCCACGGCACGTTGAAGTCAACATAATAATCGGGATGCGACATAATGTAATTCAGTTCATCCACATTTTTCTTCACTGTTTTTTTGCCTGTGGTTTTGGCAGTTTTCTTCTGCGTTAAACTCCGCAAACTGGTGCTGAGCGCAAAGGCGGCATCGGTGAGGCGGTAAAGTTTTCCGTTCACCTGGTATTCAAACTTCTCGATTCTTTTTTTCAGAACATTGTCATACGCATACGGGTCGAGCACGCTGCTTAGGGTAATGTCAACTTTTTTGAACAACCGCGTGCGCGCTGAAAGGTTGGTGGTTGACCAGTTGAAATTCTCTGCGGCAATATTATAAGAAGAAGCGATTCGCAGATTATCAATGAGAACAATTTTTCTATCCTTGGTGGAAGTATCTTTTTTTGCAGGGCGGAGTTTCATCTCTAAATTATTATCCAGCCCCAGCGTAATCACTCCTGATTTTCCCGAAGCAGGCGAACCGAAAATTCCATTCTGAAAAATGGAATACGATTGCGTGTTTCCAAAAGTATTTGTCTGAACATCTTCATAAAATCCATATTGCTTCTGGCTGAAATCAGGACGCCAGCTCAGCGAAGCGGAAGGAGTCATCACATGGCGGATGGCTTTCACTATTCCGTGCCTGAACGCAAACATTCCATATAATTTTGTGCTGGTGGTGAGCGAAGTGGAATAATCATATCCGTATTTGAATGTGCGAAGCGTATCGGTAAAAACTCTGCTGCTGTCCGCATCCCAGCGCTTGTGAATGGTTTGAAAATACCCGTATGCATTGGCGCTGATGGACGGAGAAAAAATAAGCGGTCCCAGATTCCACGAAGTGGTGATGGGTGCCGATGCTTTTATTCCGTTCTGCATGCGGTCGGATAATTTGTTGACGAAGTACGGGTCTTTGAAGAAAGCAGAATCCATGCGGATAAAATTTTTCGCGTTGAAGGAAGGGCTGATTCCTATTTTATCAATCACATTCGGCTTGCCGACAAAATCTCTGCGCTTGAAAGGAAAACGCCTTCCCATAGTGAAAGCCGCATCGGGAAGAGTTACATCCACAATTTTTGTTTTCGTGTTTTGGCTGTGCGAAGCGTTGATGGAAAGATTATTCGGGCTGCCCTGCCACGATTTATTCCACGCAATGTTCGACTGAAAAGTATTGGAGAGATAATCGTTCGCATTGTAGGAATTATATTTCTGGTAGGTGCTTGTTCCTGCATTCACATTGGCGGAAAACCGCGAAGTGGGGCTTGCCTTCGCATCCTGCATGTGCGACCAGCGCAGAAAAAAATCCTGCGTGCGGGAATAATCAGGAAATTCTTTTTCGCTGATTTGAATATTGGAGTAACTCAACTGAACATTGCCGCTGTACTTATACCGCCTGATGTAATTGGAATGCGTCTTTACTCCAAAACTTCCTTTGGAATAAAAATCTCCGCGCAGCGCCAAATCAAAAAAATCGCTCATGCCGAAATAATATCCGCCATCCTTCAGAAAATATCCGAGATTGCTTTCGCCATAAAACGGAATGAGCACGCCCGATTTTCTTCCGGTCTTGTTCGGAAAAATTCCGAAGGGAAGCACTAATGGAAGCGGCACATCACCTATGACAACATACGCTGGACCTGAAATTATTTTATCATCGGGAATCACTTTCAGTTTGGTGGTCTTGATATAAAAATGCGGATGCTCCAAATCGCAGGTGGTGTAGCGCCCGTTCTTCACATAATATACATCGCCTGTATCTTTCTTCGCGTCTCTGGCATGAATGAACGCTTCGCCTTCCACCGTAGTGATTTCGCGAATCTTTCCTTTCTTCGTTTCAAAGTTGTAAGTGATTTCTTTCGCATCAAAACTTTTTTCTCCCTGCTTGAACACCGGGTCGCCAATGGCATTGCCCGCGCTGTCGAGCCGTACATTTCCCGAACTATCGCGCGCACCGCGCGAAAAGGCAATGTTGGTCTTCATGTTGAACTCAATGTAATCGGCATTCAGTTCCAACTCTTCGTACTTCACATTTCCTTCCCCGTAAAGAAAAACTTTCTGGCTGTCCAAATCCATGCGCATGGAATCGCGCGCGCTGTAAATCACTTTTGATTTAATGGCGGACTCGGAAACGGAAGTGTCGGGAGTTGTGGCATGAATCGTGTCAGAAGTTTTAACGTGAGCGGTATCTTGTGCGAAAATGAAAAAAGGAAATGAAAAATAAACGGCAGGCAGAATTAACAACTGCCTGCTGAAAAGAATGGTTGCTGCTTTTTTAACTTTCACTCCGATTAAGTAAATTTGTTTTCTTGGGTAAAACTAAATAAAAAATATAGTTGGCTTCGATACGAAACTCAAACCGCTTCAACATTAAATTGTGAACAAACGCATTCTTGTTTTTTTTATTTCGCTGATTGCTTTTCTGAGCACATCCTTCCTTGTTGTTCGACATGCGGATGAATCAAAAGTTACACCGGAAAATTTTCTCTTAACGAATTTTAACAAAATAAATTCAGGCGGCTCGTTTCCCTTCGGAATAAAAACAGTGGTGATTGATGCAGGGCACGGAGGAAAAGACCCCGGCTGCATCGGAATAACCAATGTATATGAAAAAGATGTGGCGCTGGGCATTGCGCTCAAACTCGGAAAATATATTGAAGAAAAAATCTCCGATGTGAAAGTGATTTACACGCGCAGCACCGATGTGTTTGTGGAACTGGATGAACGCGCTGCCATTGCCAATAAATACAAAGCCGATTTGTTCATCTGCATTCACTGCAACACCGCCTGCTCCATTGACAAGAAAACAAAAAAGACAAATTGCAATCCGGATGTGTTCGGAACGGAAACCTACGTGATGGGCTTGCATAAAACCAACGCCAACCTGAACGTGGCAATGCGCGAGAACTCTTCCATCCTCATGGAAAAAAATTATTCGAAGCGCTACGAGGGCTTCGACCCCAACAGCGAAACCGGTTACATTCTGCTTACCATGCAGCAGAATGCTTACCTGAAACAGAGTTTGAATTTTGCTTCCAAGGTGCAGAAACAGGTGAAAGAAAAAGCCGGGCGGGTTGACAAAGGAGTTCAGCAGGCGGGGTTTCTTGTGCTGTGGCGAACGGCAATGCCGAGCGTGCTCATTGAAACAGAATTTATCTCAAGCCCATCGGCAGAAAAATTTGTGGGCGGAGAAAAAGGGCAGGATTACATGGCGCGCGCCATCTTCAGCGCATTCAGGCAATATAAAGATGAAGTGGAAGGAAAACTTATGAAGTATGAAGATGAGATTGAGAATACGCCCAAGTATGTTCCGGAAAAAGATACTTCCGGTTCGAAAGGAAATAAGGATGCTTCGACTTCGCTCAGCGTGACAAGTGAACTAAAAAAAGATTCGGTAAAGAAAAAAGAACCCGTGATTGAGAGCGAAGAGAAAATTAAAGCTTCACCGAAAGATTCTATTCCTCAACTCATGCCGCGGGTGGATACAGCCAGGTCAGCAGTCAGTACAAAAAAAGATTCTATCCCAAAGTTAAAAGTCAAAAGTGAAAAGTTAGAAGTGAATATAAAAAAAGATTCAACGAACAACGGACAACTAACTACCGGCAACGGGCTAATTATTTACAAAGTTCAGTTCTTGTCTTCTTCGCAGCGCATTCCGCTTGTGTCTGATAAATTCAAAGGGCTGAAAGATATTGGCGAATACCGGGATGGCGCTGCGTATAAATACACCGCAGGCGAATTCAAAACCATTGACGATGCCATGAAGTACCGCGCAGAAATGCAAAGCAAGGGCTATAAAGATTGTTTCGTGGTGAAGTTTAAGGATGGAGCGAGAATGAAGAATTAGTTTCCGGTTGCCTGTCTGCGGTTTACTGTTTAAGTTGTCATGTTGAGCGAAGCGAAACATCTTTTACTTTTACGTATGCGTTTTTCACCAACCGAACTGCATGCCCTTCATAACTCCCGCTTCTTTTACATTAAAGCAAGCGTTACAAAAAAAATGGATGCGCTGCTGGCGCAAACCAGAGATGAAATAAAATCAGTGATTGAAAAAGAAAAAATAATTCTTCCGGCAGAAGCAGATGCGAGCATGGGGAAAATCTTTCGCGGAGAAAACTATCTCGGGCTTCCTTATCTTATACTTGATTACCCTAAATATTTCGGAAAAGATTCCGTGTTTGCATTCCGCACCCTGTTCTGGTGGGGGAAGTTTTTCAGTTGCACGCTGCACGCAGGGGGAATAAGGAATAAAGATATAAGGTATAAGGGAGATGTTCTATCGGGCAAGGGCGTTTATTTCTGCGTGAACGATTCTCCCTGGCAGTATCACTACGGAAAAGACAACTACCTGCTCATTGACAAACTTACGGAAAAGCAAATGCAGGCGCATATCCGGAAAAATAACTTTATCAAACTCTCGCGGAAAATGGAATTGAAGGACTACCGCAAACTGCCTGAGTTTGCAAGGGAAACGTTTGAATTGTTTATGAAGAATGGTTAAGCATTGCTTACTGTATCACCACCTTCTCCGTAAAAACTTTCAAACAAACTCTCCCTCATTCCCTCTCTTTTTGAAAGAGAGGGATGTCCGAAGGACAGGGTGAGTTACTGTATCACCACTTTTTCAGTATAAATCTTGCTCTCGCTCTGCACCTTCATAAAATAAATTCCTTTGGGCTGATTGCTTAAATCAATTGAAAGATTCCTCGCTCCGCTCGGAATGACACTTTGTGTCATTTTTTCTCCAAACACATTGTAAATTTCTATTTTGTATTCATTGCCTGTTGCCGACTGCCCGCTGCCGACTTGTATTTGAAAAATGCCGGAGGAGGGGTTGGGATAAATAATAAGTTGAGAAGCAAAATCTATTTGAGAAACCGCGTTGGGATTATTTGTTTTGTAAATATTGGAACGCGAAGTGTTCAGGTTGGTTGCATTCGGAACCGGATTTTTTATGGTGGGCGTGCAACTGATGCTCCACTGGGTTTCCACGCGCCAGCTCCCGTTTGGGTAAGATGAATAATTGGGGTCAGTTACGGTTTGCTGAGTACCCGATACTCCCGCCACCGTTTTCCAGTTTCCATTACTTAAATCATCACGCCTCAGAATATAGCCCGTTACAGGGTTCGCGGTGTTTTCTATGGCGTAAAAATTCCATGAAAAAGTTCCGCTGTTGTTGGTAGTGTAAATGGTGTTGTGGTAATTACTCATGGCGCTGTAATTTCCGCAGGTGTCGCGCGCCACAAGTTTGTAGCGGTAAGTTCCTTTGTTGGGGTCGCCTGTGTAAGGAAAATATTTTGCAAACACAGTGTCAACAAACATGCTGAGCGAATCAAAAGGCACTGCGCCTACAATTTGATAATTGTTTGTTGTAATTTCCCTGTAAACAATAAAACTATCCACTCCGCCTCCTGCAAAAGGAGTTTTATCCCACAAAACAATATTGTATTGCGAAAGCGAATCAACTGTGACAGCGCAGATGGAAGGTGCGGTTGGTTGTGGAAGAGATGTAATAGTAACTATATCGGATGCACTGCCGCCAATACCATCACTTACTGTTACTGTATTTGTTCCTGCACACAAGCCCGTTGCTGTTGAAGTTGTTTCTCCGCTGCTCCATAAATAGGTATAGGGAGGCGTACCATTTAATACACTTGTACTTGCAGAGCCAGTACATTGATTACTGCAAATTGGATTACCGGTCATTACTGCAGATATGCTAATAGGATCATACTTAAATACTGTTCCATCACTATTTATGCCGCCCGAACTTGTCATTCCATAGAGAATGCCTCCGCCAAAAATAACAGAGCCGTAAGGATTATTTCCGTTTGAAGCGCCATCAAAATCCATGAGTTTGGTATACCCGCTTCCATTGAAATATACTTTAAAGAGGACTCCGGCACCGTATGTGCCGCCTTGATAGGTCATTCCATAGAGATAAAATCCGTCAGTAATAAGAGAGCCATTAGGATTACTTCCGTTTGCAATATTTGAAAAATCGAGCAGTTTGGTATATCCTGTTCCATTGGGCATTATTTTAAAGATGGTTCCGTAACCGTTTGCTCCGCCATTTTGTGCCATTCCATACAGATAGGTTCCGTCATACATAAGGTCACCCGTAGGATAACTTCCATAAAAAGCGCCATTAAAATCAATCAGGTCGGCATAGCCGGTTCCATTGGGCATTATTTTAAAGAGCACTCCCAGATTGTTTGCACCGCCTTTGGCTGTCATTCCGTAAAGAAATGTTCCATCAGAAACAAGAGAGCCAAAAGGAGCTTGTCCGTTTGTTGCATTAAAGTCGAGCAAATCGGCATAGCCGATTCCATTGGGTTTTATTTTAAAAACTGTTCCGTAATTATTTCCACCGCCCGCATTTGTCATTCCATAGAGATAAGTGCCGTCATAAATAAGAGAGCCGTGAGGACTGCTTCCGTCTGAACCGCTTCCGAAATTATGCAGGATTGCATAACCGGTTCCATCGGGCTTTATTTTAAAGATGACGCCATAACCGAATGTACCTCCAAAGGCTATCATTCCATAGAGAAAGGTTCCGTCAGAAATAAGAGAGCCGTAAGGAGTGTTTTCGGTTGTTGCGTTAAAATCCAAAAGTTTGGAATACCCTGTTCCATCGGGTTGTATTTTAAAAATAACTCCATCACCAGTTGTGCCGCCTGCACTTGTCATTCCATAGAGAAATGTGCCGTCAGAATAAAGGGCGCCATAAGGACTTTGTCCGTTTGTTGCGCCTGCAAAATCGAGGAGTTTGGTGTATTGGGCAATCACCGAAAAGCGAAAGAGTACGAAAAATACGAAAAGAGAGAAAGAGCGAAGGAGTAAATGTTTTTTCATCGTGTTTTATTTGTTAATGATTATTTTTTTGTTCACTGTTCCTTGCTCTGTGCTCATTTGCAGAAAATAAATTCCGCTGGGAGCATCAAGACGGATGACGGATGACTGACGACCGATGACGGATGCTGAATACACTCGCTCACCGTATACATTATAAATTTCTACTTGCCTTGCATCTGTCGTCTGTCCTCCGACCTCCAGCGTAAACATTCCGCTGCTGGGATTGGGATACACCTCAACTCCAAACTCTGAACTCCGGACTTCACTAACTCCAATCACGCAAGGAGCAGGAATGGCAAGTGTTCCACCGAGAGTATAAAAGTCCTTGTGAAATGCCTGATAATAAATATTTGCAATCGTGTCATCATGGATGATAAGTGTGTTCTCATCGTTCTTCGTATCGGCAGAGTTTGTCCAGTTGTGTGAGCCCGTGAGCACGAGCGGATCGGAGCAAGTATTGCTTGGGTCAGCAATTAAATATTTACTGTGATAAATATAACTGCCAGTATATTCTTTTAACATACTTCCTAATCCTGTAGTCAGAATATTATAGGTCGTTGGAGAGGAAGACGCAGTATATTGGTCAACAATTCCCGCCACATAAACTCCGCTGTTCTTTTTTGCCACCAGCGAATCGGCATCGTTTGCCAATGTCAATGTATAAACTCCAAAATATAAATCGGTGTTGGCGCTGCTGATGGAAGAAAGAATATGATTGTTTGTTCCATCGCTCGGACTGAAATAAAGTTCTACCAAATGCCCGCCAATCGTAAAATTATGTTTGCCTAAATCGGTTTTGTAAGGACCAAACTTAGAGTTCGTAGAATTAGAAGTCATTCCCGTATCGCCCCACATCATGTTGAACTCCGCTGTGTAAACATGCGCCAGCGCAGAATCCTGAATGCAAACCATGTTGTTGTAATCATTGTTAAACTGATTGGCGTTCCAGTCAAATGAACTTGTGTTCACCCAACTGTTAAGCGCATTGGATGATTTCCATCTTCCGTCAAGAATCACAAACTTGTTGTGCATGATATTGTAATTTGCTCCTGTAGGACTTGCAAGTTTTGGAATGCCCGCATTGAGTGCCGCAAGCCCGGTGTTGGATGCAGCGCCATCATAGATGTAACGGATTTTTATTCCTTTTGCATAAGCGTTATTGAGTGCGGTCGCAATGTTGGAATATCCGCTTGACTGATTATAGTCGTACTGCGCAATGTCAATTGTATTTTTAGCGCGGTTAATATAGGCAATCAGCGTATCATCGGCAGTTTGATTCAGGTAAATTGCATTTTCTCCGGTTGATACGCTGTTATCCACGGGCTGGTTAAAGTAAATCAGAATTTTTCCCGATGACGATGAAGGCGCTGCATTAATTCCTGTGAGAAGAAAATCATCGAATGCAACATTGCCTGCCGATTTTGTATAAGTAAACTGAAGCGCGATTGCAGCAGAGGGCACTGCATATTTTTTTATCGTGCCGCTGGTTGGAATAGGTTTAATCGTGCTGATTGGATTCCAGTTAATGTTGTCGGTTGTATAAAGAGCATCTAACGAACTCACCGTATCGGTGCTCACGCCTTTGAGCCAAAAACTTACCGAGTCGGGGTTAGAAAAAAATGGAGTAGTGATGGTGGCGCCATTCGTTCCGAACTTGTAGGAGTTAGGTCCGCTGGGACCGGAATTGGCAGCGCTGGTGTAATCGCCATTCGTAGTAAATATCCAGCCAGCGGGAACTGTTGCTGCTGTGCCCTGATAGGTTGTAAAGTTTTCCTGAATGAGAATTGATTGTGCATGAGATTGCTTCACTGCGCCAGTAATGACAGCAATAAAAATGATTGCGTTCCGCTTGAGGCGGAATGCAGAGACATAAAGTTTTTTCATCGTGTTTTATTTTATTACTCTCCCCCTTCCCCTCTCTATGCATAGAGAGGGGTGACGAAGTCGGGGTGAGTATTATTTATTGATGATTATTTTTTTGTTTGCAATGCCTTGCTCTGTTTTTATGTGCAGAAAATAAATTCCACCGGGCGCTTGGCTTAAATCAATCGTGAGATTCCTCGCTCCGCTCGGAATGACACTTCGTGTCACTTTTTCGCCAAACACATTATAAATTTCTATTTTGTATTCATTGCCTGCTGCCGACTGCCCATTGCCGACTTGTATTTCAAACAGCCCGCTCGTGGGGTTCGGATAAATCGTCATTTGTAATTCGTCATTCGTCATTTCATTTGTTCCGGTAGCAGTTGCATTCCAGCAATTAGTAATGGGAAGAACCGAAGAACTGCTTGCGCAAGCGGGTAATCCAAACATATCTTCCAGCGTGCGCAGCACATTGTAATGCGTGATGTGCATCGTGTCTTGCCCGGCTTTTACCATTGGTCCACAAAAAATTGTAGTGATGTGATTGCTTGAAATATTATCATCTTCATCAAAACTAAGAATGAACAAACTGTTATGTGTTTTCGCCCACTGAATATATCCGTCCATATTATTTTTTAGCCAAGTGTCGCCTGCGGGAATTGCCACCAATGGATTTGCAATGGGGTTGTGCATATCGTCTGCCAGATTCGGAATCACAAAACAAAGCGTTGGCAGCGAAGAATAATTTCCAGCGGGATAATTTGTAAAGGGCTGATGGTCGGCAGAAGAAATTTGATTGGTGCCCGTGCCCTGCCAGTTTACCCATGGACAATGCTTGCGCACATAATTGCCGGAAATGGAAACAGTATCTCCGGTTGAAGGCAAACTCTCGGCATAACCGGAAAAAGTATAACTGTTCTGTAAAAGTTCAGCGCCCAAATTGCAAGTGCTGAAAGGAGTATTAGTGGCAATGTTATCAGTTGTAACTCCCTGATTGTTTCCTGAAAAGAGCATGATATAATTGGGCTGGCTCGGATGCGTGAGCGCATAAGAATTTACAAACAGCGCGCTATTGGTATCGGTACTCAGTGAATTGATGTATGGCGCTTCCGCAGTATTTCCAATAATGTCGGAGTAAGAATAATTTTCTTCCATCACAATCACAACATGGTCGGGTTTGGGAATAGTTCCCGTAGGAACAAGCGGGGCTTTTTTCAAGAGAAGAAAATCATCGAACGCAACATTGCCTGCCGACTTCGTGTAAACAAATTTTAAATGGATGGCTGTACTATCCACATGATGCCCCAGAGTTGTTCCCGAAGTGGGAATCGGTTTTATTTTTACGAGCGTTGTCCATGTGATGCTGTCGGATGTTTCGTACAGCGTAAGATAACTTGCCGTGTCGGTTGATGAACCCTTGAGCCAGAATGAAACTGAATCCGCTTTTGCAAATGATGGAGTAACAATGGTTGCGCCTGTAACTCCGAATTTATATGAGTTTGGTCCGCTTGTGCCAGAATAAGAAGTAGTCGTGTAATCGCCCTGCCAACTGAAATACCATCCTGCCGGAACAGTGGCTGATGTTCCCATGTAATTGGTAAAGTTTTCCTGAAGGAGGGTGGTTTGCGCGAAGGCAGAATTGATAATTGATAATTGATAATTGATAATTGCAACAGCAACTATGTAAAAATACTTTTTCATCATGTTTTATTTATTGTCCGAACAAAGTTACGGACTCCGTCATTTTGCGGAGATGATTAGTTTTTTAGTTGCAATTCCTTCAGCGGTTTTCAGTTGAAGGAAATAAATTCCACTGGGCGCTGCGCGCAAATCAATGACGGACGACTGACGACCGCTGACTGATGCTGAATACGCTTTTTGCCCAAGCGTGTTGTAAATTTCTATTTGCATTGCGTCTGTCGTCTGTCCTCCGACCTCCAGCGTAAACAGCCCGCTCGTGGGGTTGGGATAAATAATAAGTTGAGAAGCGAAATCTGTTTGAGAAACCGCGATTGGATTATTTGTTTTGTAAATATTGGAGCGAGAGGTATTGAGGTTAAGAGAATTAATAGAGGGATTTTTTGGATTGATAATAGTGGGTGTGCAGGTGATAGTCCAACTTGTTATTACCCGCCAGGTTGCTGTTGCCTGATAAGTTGCATACTGCGGGTCGGTGCCAATCACGGAGGAAGCGCTCAGGGTTTGAATGGTTACATAATTTCCGTTTGATATATTATCGCGCTGCAAAAGATAATTTTGCCTGTAATACATAAAGATACTTTGATGGTAAGGGCTCTTTGCGCTGGTGTTGCCGCAACTATCTTTCACAGCAAGTTTATATCTCCAGGATGTAACATTCGGGTCGCCATTGGCGGCATAGAGTGTGCGCACGGTATCAATGAACCAACTCAGCGAATCGTACGAAACTTTTCCGATTAAGCCGTAAGCATTGTTGGCAGTGTCGCGGTAAATAAAAATTGTATCTCCATGTTTGGTCTGTGCTTTATCCCATATAATTTCATTATTCTGCGAAAGAGAGTCAACGGTAATTGAACAAATGGCAGGAGCGGGCGGAGGATTATTTGTCATTGTGAAAGTTGAGGAAGAAGTGCACCCGTTAGCATCTTCAACGGTAATAGTGTAATTACCGGCTGAAAGTCCGGTTGCAGTTATAGCAGTTCCGCTTTGCCCGCTGCTCCAGAAATAGGTATAAGTTCCTGTACCTCCCATAGCTGTTGCCTTTGCCATGCCTGAACTATCACACACAGGATTGCCAACACTGCTAGCAGAAACACTGAGCGCATTTGGCTGAGAGATAGCGGCAGTGAATGTGGTTGTACATCCGGTGAAATCAGTAACAAGAACACTGTAGGTTCCCGCTGCAAGTCCTGTGGCAGTTTGTATGGTCTGAGAATTATTCCAAAGATAAGTGAATGGAGAAACGCCCACTGTCATATTCACGGTTTCCGTTCCATTGCTTCCTCCATTGCAACTTACATTAGTAACAGAAATAGTTCCCGCAAGCGCAGGCGGCTGGGTAATAGTTGTTGAAAAAGTTTGGGTACATCCGTGCGCGTCAGTAACTAAAACGGAATAGTTTCCTATTATCAATCCTGAAACATTTTGCGTTGAAGAATTATTTGACCAGAGAAAAGTATAGGCAGTTGTTCCGCCCGAAACAGAAATATTAATTGCTCCGTTATTTCCTCCGTTGCAGGTTACATTTGTTTGAGATGAAAGAGAAGCGGATAGAACTGCCGGTTGCATAACCGCAAAAGAATCAACATGGGTCCATCCCCACGCATCTGAAATATTTATGGTATAAGTGCCTGCCATCAGCCCGCTGATGTTTTGTGTTGTTGCTCCGTTCGACCAGAGAAATGTATAAGGAGATGTGCCGCCCGATACGGTTAGATTAATTGCACCATCACTCAATCCATTGCATGAAACATTGGTGATTGCGGCAGTATCTGTAATAGGAGAAGGCATGGTGAGTTTCCAAAGTTCCCTGCCGATAATTCCATCATCGGCACGAAAGAACAAAGTGTTTGCATCAGCCGTAAGCATATCAGGAGTGGATGAACCGGCACCGGAATAAATATCAGAAACCCTTTTAGTGCCTGAAGCAGTGCCTGTGCTTGTCCATAATTCAGCGCCATAAATATCATCAGATGCTGAAAAGAAAAGTGTGTCGTGAAAATTGACTAACGATGAAGGAGAAGAGCCGGCACTTCCCGGATAAATATCTTTTACCATTACAGTTCCTGCGGTTGTTCCATTGCTTTTCCAGAGTTCGGGACCGTTGATGCCGTCATCAGCAGTGAAAAATAAAGTTCCGTTTATGTTAACTAAGTTGGAAGGATTAGAACCGTTTGCTCCGGAATAAATATCTTTTACCATCACTGTTCCGCCTGTTGTTCCATCGCTTTTCCAAAGTTCAATACCATTTGTTCCATCACCTGCCTGAAAAAAGAGCGTGTTGTTTACATTGGTTAAATAATAGGGCCAACTGCCGTTTGTTCCCGGCCAAATATCTTTTACCAAAACAGTGCCCACTGATGTCCCATCGGTTTTCCATAATTCATAATCGTTAACGCTGCCAGTACGGGCATAAAAAAATGTCGTGCCATTTGCATAGGTGAATTGACCGGGGTTTGAGCCACATCCACTACAAGTCCATATATCTGAAATCAGCTGAGTTCCCCCGCTGGTGCCATCACTGAGCCAGGGTTCTGCTCCCAATGTGCCGCTAAAGGCAGGAAAATATAATTTGCCATTTATATTCGCATAATCTGGTTGGGTGTAGGAATATATAGAACCTGAAGTGCCCGTTAGAATATCTTTTATCAACGCTGTTCCACCTGTGGTGCCATCGCTTTTCCATAATTCCGATCCGGTTGCGCTTTGATCCGCATAAAAAAACAGGTTATTATTAACATTGGTAAACATCTCCGGGTTGCCGTTTGCCGAACCGGCAATAATGTCTTTTACCATTACAGTTCCGCCTGTTGTTCCATCGCTTTTCCATAATTCATCTCCATTAGTTCCATTATTGGCATCAAAGAATGCGATATTATTTATTGCTGACACATTCCACGTGCCGGAACCGCCAGCACCCGGATTAATATCTTTCAATAGAGAAGTGCCGCCTGTTGTTCCATCGCTTTTCCAGAGTTCGGGACCGTTTGTGCCGTCATCGGCTAAGAAAAAAACATTAGTGCCGGCAGCAGTCATCTTGTCTATACCGGAAGTGGCAAGGTCGGGAGCAATATTTTTTAAAAGAATAGTTCCGCCTGTTGTTCCATCGCTTTTCCACAGTTCAATTCCATTGGTATTGTTATCTGCCCGAAAAAGTGCAAAGCCGCTTCCTGCTATGAAAGTTGAAGGAGAAGAGCCGGTAATCCCGGCATAAATATCTTTAATCATAACCGTGCCACCCAAAGTTCCATCGCTTCTCCATAATTCACTGCCATTGGTTCCGTCATTTGCTTCAAAATATAAAATACCATTTATGTTTGTAAGGTTAGATGCACTGGAAGTAGTAGCGCCCGGATAAATGTCTTTCACCAACGCTGTTCCGCCTGCCGTTCCGTCACTAAGCCACAACTCAATGCCTGCTGCTCCTCCATCAGTTGCCCTGAAGAAAAGAATGCTGTTTACAACTGTAAGATAAGCAGCGGAAGAACCTCCGGCTCCGGGATTAATATCTTTTACCATCACAGTTCCGCCAGTAGTGCCATCGCTTTTCCAGATTTCATTGTCGCTTGGTCCGTCATAGGCAACAAACACCAGGGTGCCATTAAAATTAACCAATCCGCCAAAGGGAATTCCATTATTTATTCCTGTATAAATATCTTTCACGAGGGTGGTGCCAACGGTGGTGCCGTTGCTTTTCCATAATTCGCTTCCGGTTGTTCCATCGTTGGCAACAAAATATAATGTGCCTCCTACATTTATAAGAGAGTTAGGAGCTGAACTGGTAGAACCGGGATAAATATCTTTTACCATCACAGTTCCTAAAGTTGTTCCATCCGACTTCCATAATTCATAGCCGTTAGTTCCATCATTGGCTTCAAAGAATAATGTGCTGCCAACACCTGCCAGATAACTGGGATTAGAAGAAGTTGCTCCGGGATATATATCTTTCACCATCACGGTTCCGCCAGCAGTGCCATCGCTTTTCCAAAGTTCATTGCCATTAACACCGTCCGTTCCCTGAAAATAAATAGTGTTCCCTGCAACCAGCATGCCGCTCACAAATCCGCTCCCGGAACCCGGATTAATATCTTTCACCATCACAGTTCCGCCAGCAGTGCCATCGCTTGTCCAGAGTTCGGCACCGTGGCTGCCATCGCTGGCAACAAAAAATAATGTCCCGTTAAGATTTACAGCGTTGGAAAAACCGCCAGCACAAGAGCCCGGGCAAATATCTTTCACCATCTTAGTTCCGTTTGCAGTTCCATCACTTTTCCAGAATTCATTTCCGTTACTGCCATCATCTGCGTTAAAATAAAAAACTCCGCCCATGTTAATGAAGCCGCCAGGATAAGAGCTAATTATAGCGGCAGAAGTGTTAATGTCCTTTACCAATTGCACCTGAGAAAAGCAATTGATAATTGATAATTGCCAATTGATAATTAGAAGAAAGGAAGGGAGTAAATGTTTTTTCATTGTGGTTTATTTTATTACTCTCCCCCTTCCCCTCTCTATGCATAGAGAGGGGTGACGAAGTCGGGGTGAGTATTATTTATTGATGATTATTTTTTTGTTTGCAATGCCTTGCTCTGTTTTTAACTGAAGGAAATAAATTCCACTGGGCGCTGCGCGCAAATCAATGACGGATGACTGACGACCGATGATAGATTCTGAATACACCCGCTCTCCGTACACATTATAAATTTCTACTTGCCTTGCGGCTGTCGTCTGCCGTCCGACCTCCAGCGTGAAAACTCCGCTCGTGGGATTGGGATAAATAATAATTTGAGATGCAAAATCTGTTTGAGAAACCGCATTCGGATTATTTGTTTTGTAAATATTGGAACGCGAAGTATTCAGGTTGGTGGCATTGGGAACAGGATTTTTTATGGTGGGCGTGCACGTAATAGTCCAGCTTGTTATTACCCGCCAGGTTGCTGTTGCCTGATAAGTTGCATACTGCGGGTCGGTGCCAATCACGGAGGAAGCGCTCAGGGTTTGAATGGTTACATAATTTCCGTTTGATATATTATCGCGCTGCAAAAGATAATTTTGC
>JACQAL010000027.1 GCA_016195025.1 Bacteroidota bacterium
CGTAACGGGTTATTTTCTAAGTCCCGCCATCACTTTCGGAACAACCACTCTAACCAATGCAGGCAATTATGATATTTTTATTGTGAAATATGACGCAAGCGGAACCGTTCTCTGGGCAACAAGCGCGGGCGGAACTAATTCTGATGTTGGCAGAAGCATTGCAACGGATGCAAACGGAAATGTTCTCGTAACGGGTTATTTTTTAAGTCCCACCCTCACTTTCGGAACAACCACTTTAACCAATGCAGGCGGTTGGGATATGTTTATTGTGAAACTTGGCAGTACAACAGGCATAGAAGAAAATAATTTTACTTCTGAAATAAATGTTTCCCCCAACCCCACGAGCGGGCAGTTTCAAATACAAGTCGGCAATGGGCAGTCGGCAATGGGCAATGAATACAAAATAGAAATTTACAATGTGTTTGGAGAAAAAGTGACACAAAGTGTCATTCCGAGCGCAGCGAGGAATCTCACCATTGACGATTCTTCTCTGGAGCAGGGCATTTATTTTCTCGAACTCCAAACAGGCAGCAAAACCATGCGTGAAAAATTTGTGAAGGAGTAAATCCCCTATTCCCTTATTCTCTTTATATCCTTATTCCCTATTTCCTCTTTTCGTATTTTCGCTTCCATTATTCGTAAAATTAGTAACAAGATTAGTAATTCGTAACCAGTGGCAGAGATTTCCAAAACATATTCCCCCAAAGAAGTTGAGTCGAAATGGTATTCCTATTGGATGGAGAAAAAGTTTTTTCACTCCGTTCCCGATAAGCGCGAGCCGTACACCATCGTCATTCCTCCGCCCAATGTTACGGGCGTTCTGCACATGGGGCACATGCTGAACAACACCCTTCAGGATGTTCTTATCCGCAGGGCGCGCATGCTCGGCAGGAACGCCTGCTGGGTTCCGGGCACCGACCATGCTTCCATCGCCACCGAAGCAAAGGTGGTGGCAATGCTCCGCGAAAAAGGAATTAAGAAATCAGATTTACAGAGAGAAGAATTTCTGAAACATGCCTGGGAGTGGAAAGAAAAGTACGGAGGAATTATTCTGGAACAGTTGAAAAAACTTGGCGCATCGTGCGACTGGGAACGCACGCGCTTCACGATGGATGAAAAATACTACCGCGATGTAATCAATGTGTTTGTTGATTTGCATCAGAAGGGCTGCATCTATCGCGGCTTGCGCATGGTGAACTGGGACCCCGTTGCAAAAACTGCAGTGAGCGATGAAGAAGTTTTTTTCAAACAGGTGAACACCCAACTTGTTTATGTAAAATATAAAGTAGCAGTTGATTCACACTCTGAAAGCCCCTCCTTCGGAGGGGTTGGGGAGGCAGTAATTATTGCAACCACTCGCCCCGAAACAATTATGGGCGATGTGGCAGTGGCAGTTCATCCCGATGACGAGCGCTACAAACATCTGCACGGAAAAAAAGTGATTGTCCCGCTGGTGAACCGCGCAGTTCCCATCATCACCGATGAATCGGTTGACAAAGAATTCGGAACAGGATGTTTGAAAATCACTCCCGCTCACGACAAAACCGATTATGAAATAGGCAAGCGGCATAATCTTCCTTCCATTGATATTCTGAATGAAGACGGAACTATTTCGGAGGCAGGAAAAGTTTTCGTTGGTCTTGATAGAATTGTTGCGCGCAAAAAAGCAATTCAGCAATTGCAGGAAGAAGGTTTGCTTGTGAAGATGGAAGATTATTCGCATCAGGTTGCGCTCAGTGAGCGCACCGATGCAGTGATTGAACCGCGCCTCTCCATGCAATGGTTCATGGATATGAAAAAAATCTCCAAGCCCGCGCTGGATGCCGTGCTGAACGGAGAAGTGAAACTCATTCCGGAAAAATTCATCAACACGTATAAGCATTGGATAGAAAACATTCACGACTGGTGCTTGAGCCGCCAACTCTGGTGGGGGCACCGCATTCCTGCATGGTACGATGAAGAAGGAAATTATGTGGTGGCGAAAACTCATGATGAAGCATTAAAGTTATATTCCATCAAACATCAGACATCAACCATCAACCATCTTCGGCAAGACGAAGATGTTTTAGATACATGGGCTTCCTCGTGGCTCTGGCCCATTTCTGTTTTCGATGGATTTGAAAAACCAAATGGAGAAATCAACTACTATTATCCCACGAATGATTTGGTAACCGCACCTGAAATTCTTTTCTTCTGGGTGGCGCGCATGCTCATTGCCGGCTATGAATACAAAAAAGAAAAACCGTTCCGCAATGTATATCTCACCGGAATTGTGCGCGACAAGCAGGGAAGAAAAATGAGCAAGTCGCTCGGCAATTCTCCCGACCCGATTGAACTCATGGAAAAATACAGCACCGATGGCGTGCGCGTTGGCATGCTGCTCTGCTCTCCTGCCGGAAATGATTTATTGTTTGACGAATCGTATTGCGAGCAGGGAAGAAATTTCGCAAACAAAATCTGGAATGCGTTTCGTTTGATGAAAGGATGGAATGTGGATGAAACTTCGCAGGTCGGGATTTCAAATCCCGACCAACAAAGCAGTAATGCTCTTGCCATTGACTGGTTCAATGCAAAATTCAATGAGCAACTTGAAATCATCAATGATTTATACAGCAAATACAGAATTTCAGAAGCGCTGATGGCAACTTATAAATTGGTGTGGGATGATTTCTGCGCATGGTATCTGGAAATGATTAAACCGGATTTTATTGACGGCAAATCACAGCCCATTGATTCGTATACCTATAATTCCACTATAGAATTTTTTGAAGACCTGCTGAAAATTCTTCATCCGTTCATGCCGTTCATCACCGAAGAAATCTGGCATCTCATCGGTGAAAGAGAAGAAAAAGAGTGCGTCATTATTTCCAATTGGCCAAAATCAAAAAAGGCAGATGAAAAAATCCGTAAGCAGATGTCTGCATTTATGGAATCGGTAATTGCGGTTCGTGCAGTGCGCAATGAAAAAAATATTTCTCCTAAAGAACCGCTGGAACTTTTTATCCGCACAGACAAAGACCTTCACGGTTTTAAAAACCTTGAAGGTCTGCTCAAAAAACTTTGCAACATCAGCGCAGTGCATTACACAAATAAAAAAATTGAGAATGCAACTTCGTTTATCGTGAGTAATATTGAATTCTACATTCCGTTAAAAATAAATATAGCGGAAGAAAAAGAACGCCTTTCGAAAGAATTGGATTACAACAAAGGGTTTCTTCAGTCCGTTCAAAAAAAACTGGCGAATGAGAAGTTTGTTCAGAACGCAAAATCTGAAGTGCTCGAACTCGAAAAGAAAAAACAAGCCGATGCGGAAGCAAAAATAAAAGCGCTGGAAGAACAACTCAAGTCAATGTAACATTGAATATGTAATATTTACTATTTAAAGATGCTTAAAAAAAAATATTACATATTAAATATTACCTCTTACATCTTACTCGCTTTTTATGTCTCTTCCTGCGCGCTGGTTGGAATTCATGTGCGGCTTCAGAATCCGAAACACGCGGGCAGGTATCCGCATTTTTCCGAAACCACAAAACTTCTCGGCAAAGAGAACACAAAATACCGCACTTGCTTTGACGCAACCTACTACGAATTGAATGTGACGGTGGATGAAAATAAAAAACAGTTGAAAGGAACTGTTACGATGAATGCAACCGCAGTTTCTGATTTTGATACCATTCAACTCGATTTATATGCAAACATGAAAGTAAATTCCATCGGGTATGCAACATTAAATTCAATCTCGGAAAAGGATAGCAAATTCATTAACGCAACGTATGTAAGAAAATACGGAGCCATTTTTATTCCTTTCAAACAAAAAGCAGGAGAAATTTTCAAAATCAAAATTGACTATGAAGGTTCACCGCGCGCTGCAAAAAAACCACCGTGGGATGGCGGCTTCGTCTGGAAACACGACAAAGAAAAAAATCCATGGATAGGAGTTGCCTGCGAAACCGAAGGCGCATCGCTTTGGTGGCCCTGCAAAGATGTGAACAACGATGAGCCCGACAGCGCTTCCATAAATATTACCTGCGCAAAAAATTTAGTTGCGGTGTCAAACGGAAAGTTGCGCGGAAAAGAAGAGCATGAAAATACTTCCACCTACAAATGGTTTGTTTCCTATCCAATCAATCTCTATGATGTTACATTATACATAGGAAACTTTGTGCTTCTCCCCGATTCTTATCAAATGCCTTCCGGAAAAATTCTGCCGGTGAATCACTATGTGCGCGCGCCTAATTACGAAAAAGCGAAAGAACATTTCAAGCAGGCGAAAGACCAGATTTCATTTTATGAAAAAACATTCGGAGAATTTCCATGGTACAATGACGGGTATAAATTAGTTGAATCTCCCTATGAAGGAATGGAGCATCAGAGCGCAATTGCCTATGGAAACGGCTACAAGAATAACAGTTTCTCAGGAAATTTTGATTACATCATTCTTCACGAGAGCGCGCACGAATGGTGGGGAAATGGAATAACCGCTGCCGATTTTGCCGATGTGTGGCTGCAGGAAGGTTTTGCAACTTATTCGGAAGCATTGTATGTTGAAAGCACGCAGGGGAAAAGCGCGTACTACCGTTATCTGCTCGTGTACCGCCTCTTCATTCAGAATAAATGGCCCGTTGTGGGCCCGGTTGGCTACCGGTATTTTTACTATAAGAATTCCGATTGTTATCAGAAAGGCGCGTGGGTGCTTAACTCACTGCGAACATTAATTAATGATGATAAAACATTTTTTGATATTCTGAAATCCTACTATGAAAAATACAAATACAAAACAGTTTCATCGCAGAATTTTATTGACCTGGTGAATGAAAAAACCGGCAATGACTACGGATGGTTCTTCAAGCAATATTTGTACAAACGGGAAACTCCTTTTCTTGAATACGACTGGGACGGAAAAGATTTTTATTACCGGTGGAAATATGCAAATGCCGATTTCAAAATGCCGGCTGAAATCCTGCTCGACAATCTTGTGCAGATAAAACTTTCTCCCTCAACCGAAATTCAAAAACTTCCCATTGCCGCGCAGACCTATAAAAATATTTCCTTCAACGATTACATGCTGCTCTTCGGAGTGGAAGAAAATAAAAAACTAAGAAAAGAATTTAAGAAATAATTTTCAGGCATATCCTTTTATTTTATAGATGAGCATTCCCATCCATTCGTGAATAAGCGAATCCCATTTCCAGAGCGTTTCTGCATCGGGAATTAAAAGATAATCCAGCGCATAACGCCTCACGGAACTCGCATCGCGGTCAACGCTATAGGGAAAAACATCAATACCAACTTTCCGGAAGCAAGCCATTGCCCTTCGCATGTGCCTGCCGGAAGTAATCAGCAAAAATTTTCCGCGCGAATATTCCTTCTCATCGAGAAGATTTTTTGTAAACACCGCATTCTCCCTCGTGTTGCGCGATTCATTCTCAATCCAAATATCTTTATCCGGAATTCCGAGCGTGAGCAAATACCTGCGCACAAACATTCCTTCTTTAATATTTGCAAACTCAATGCTGCCGCTTCCTCCGGTAAATAAAATTTTTTTTATTGCTCCGGTTTTATATAATTCAATCGCCTGAAATAACCGGTCAGCACCGCGGTAAAATTGTATTCTGTCCAGTTCAATATCGTAATCGAGCATTCCGCCCAGCACAATTCCTGCATCGTATGTTTTTAAATCTTTATAGGAAGTAGCAGGAATTTCCCAGCAGCGGTTAACTTCTTCGAGTAAAAAAGAATTGGAAAAAACATAGAATAAGGAAAGCGCCCAAATCAAACTTCTTCTCCTGATTTTATCTTTGCAAAGAAGCGCATACACCAGCAAAAGAAAAATCCATATTGCGGGAGTAATGAGAAAGGAAAATATTTTCGAAGTATAAAAAAACATAGTAAGAAACTTATTCTAAAATAAAATTCTTTTCGTCACAAAAGTAAATCTCAGGAAAAGAAAAATAGCTGCAACGGTTAAGCCAATCGTAAGTCCGTACCAGATTCCTTCCACTCCTAAATTAAATTTGAACGCAAGAAAATAACTGCAAGGCAAACCAATGAGCCAGTAAGCGAGAAAAGTTATCCAAGTGGGAATAGTTACGTCTTTTATTCCGCGCAGCACCCCCAGCCCGACAATTTGTACGCCATCTGAAATTTGAAACAGCGCGGCAATGAGAAGCAGCGATGAAACAATTTCTCTCACCTGAACTTCATCATTGAATAAAACCGGAATTGAAAACCGGAACAAAATAAAAATGATTGCCCAAAATGCCTGCGCGATGATTGCCATTGCAAACGCGCTGAATGCCGCTGCGCGCAGTTGAAAAATATTTTTTAAGCCGAGTTGGTTTCCCACGCGAACACTTGCTGCCGCGCTGATTCCGCTTGCCATCAGGTAAGTCATGGCGGCAATCTGCAAAGCAATCTGGTGCGCGGCTTGTTCACGTTTTCCAATCCATCCAATCATCACCAGTGCAAAAGCAAACGCGCTCACTTCAAAAACCCATTGCATTCCGGAAGTTGCTCCGATTCTGAAAATTTTTTTCAGACGTTCAAAAGAAATTTCTCTGAAGAGAAATGCTTCGCGGTAGTTTATAAAATTCCTGCTATAATAAATATAGAGGAACATGGCAACCGCCATTGCCACGCGCGAATAAAAAGTTGCCCAGCATGCGCCCATCATTCCCATTGCAGTGATTCCGAATTTTCCGTAGATAAGAACCCAGTTCAGGAAAACATTCAGGAGATTTGAACCGATGGTGATGAACATTGCCACGCGCGTGAACGAAAGCCCTTCGGCAAATTGTTTGAACGATGCAAAAATTGCCAGCGGAATCATTCCGAGCATCATTACATTTAAATAAGGAATGGCAAACTCAGCTACATCTTTCGGCTGGTTGATGTGCCGCATGACTGGTGAAAATGCAAGCAGCACTACGAACAAAAATAAATTTGTAACAAGATTCAGAATAATGGCGTGGCTCAGCAATTTTTTATTCTCTTCTATATTAAAGGAAGCATCTGCTTCTGCCGCAAGCGGAGTTACTCCGAAAGAAACACCCACGCCAAACACAAGAACGAGAAAATAAATTGCATTCGCGAGCGAAACTGCCGCTTGTGCGGTGGTGGCGCTGTAACCGAAAACATCTTCACGGATTCCGCCCACCATGGCTGTATCCACAATTCCCACCATTACATTGCCGAGATTACTCAAACAAACCGGCCAAGCAAGAAGAATTGTTTTGCGAAAATGTTCGCTGAAATTTTTGGTGAACATAAAAGTTGGCGAAGATACTTTATTACCAATCACAATAAATCCTATAAAGCATCGTTCGGTAAAATTATAAATGAGAAATATTTTCTTCCTTTTATTTTTCTTCAATGCGCCATTAGTTTATTGTGGCACACAAGATTCTTCTTCTTTAAGAAATTCTTTTGGATTTAATCTTGGTATAAATTTCCAAACATCAGAATGGGATGCAGGATTACGTTTTGTTCCGGCTTTTGTTTATAATTATAAAAAGCAATCTTTCTTGCTTACTCCTACAATATTTTTAGATAATCCCTACAATAGTCACTATTCTCATACTGCAAGAGGAGGAATTGAAGGTATGTACAAGATTTTTCCTAATGGAAATAATAAGATGTTTAATCTTTATTTTTTCTATCGAGCAGGATATTCTTATTACAGCGCAGATTCAGAAGAAAAATATTATGTGAATAATCAAATTTATTCTGGCAGGTCATGGGAAAAATATTCTGAATTAACTAATGAAGTGGGTTATGGATTTCAATTAAAGGCCAAGAGTGGAATTTATTTAAATCAATCTCTTGGTTTCGGTGTTGCGACACACCATATTAACAGCGGTATTGAAAATAAAACAGACCCAAATTTATCCAGGCAAGACATACCATCAGATTTTTTTGAATATGGCTATTTTTCTTTTTTCGCAAATATTGGCATTGGTTATAACTTTGAAAAAAGAAAGAAGGAATTATAATTGTATTAGAAGTCCGTATACTCCTGGAAAACAGTTTGCAGAAAACTTTTCCCTTCTTTTTCCAACTTTGATTTTTCTTCAAGAGAAATAGTTTTCTCGAATGGAAAATTATTGTCGGCATGCGAATAAACTAAATAATTATTCGGACGGACAAATCCAAAACCATCGTGCGTTTCGTAAAAAGCAAATTCATTCGCGTTCGGATTGAAAAGATTCTTGCTCCATGAGAATTTTTCAGAAGAAATATTGAACTGATTAAGCAATGTTGCAGCCAAATCAATCTGCGAACAGATTTTTTTATACTGTGTTCCTTTAAATTCATCCTTGATAACATTTCCATAAAACATCATTGCAATTTTTCTGTACTCGGGCTGCTGCTGAACCCAATGTTTCGGTGAGCGGTGACTGTGGTCTGAAACAAAAATGAAAAGCGTGTTGTCATACCATTTTTCTTTTTTCGCTTTCTGAATAAAATCATACAAGCAGGAATCAGCATAAGATATTCCATTCACATAATCATTTTCATCCGTGTCCCAGTAAAATTTCTTTTTCATAGGCATATCGAAAGGGGAATGGCTGCTGAGCGTGAACATTCCTGCAAAGAATGGTTGCTTTTCATTTCGCAATTCATTCAGTTGTCTTGTATATAAAAATTCATCATGCACTCCTAATTTTCCCCGCGGAGTATTCGAATCAAAATCTTTTCCTTCAAGAATCCTGTCGAAGTTATTGTAATACATATATGCTTTTATATTTCCGTAGCTAAGTTGTCCGCCAAATAAATAAGAAGTGGTATATCCGATTTTCTTAAACTCAGAATTCAGGCAAGGTAGATGTCCATACTTTCCCGGCTGACCTATAATAGAAGTTCCAGAAGGCAGAGCAGGAAACGCGCTGAAGATGGCGGTCATTCCCTGGTCAGATAAATCTCCGCTGGCATAAATGCTGTCGAATAAAATTCCCTGCGCGGCAAGTTTATCAAAGCCGGGCGTAACACTGTCGTATCCGCCCAGTGAATGAATCATATCTGCCGACCAACTTTCGAGAATAACAAGAACAATGTTTGGATTTTTTTCTTTTAGAAATTTTATTGTGGAATCTTTTTCTGTTTTATAAAGTTGCTGAACAGTTTGTTTTGCTTCTTCCATTGGGAAATAGATATACGGATTTCCTTTCATGTTCATTCTGTTTTCCCAAAAACTTTGCCCGAGATTCCATCCCGAATTCACAGAAGCAAGATTCAAAACATTATGTTTTGAAAAATATGCATCACTTTGCTGAATCGGAATTTCCTGAACACCTCCGCGAATTCCAAGAGCGATTAAAAACGGAATGGTGATAAGAAATATAGTTGCACCAATCCATCTTTTAGAAAAAGGAATTTCAGAACCTTCAACCTTGCAAATTTTTTTGTGAATAAAAAATCCAATGAAAGTCAAAATACCAATCGCAATAAATCCAAAAATCAAAAATCCGGTACTCGTTGAATTAATTACTTCAGAAGGATGTTCCCAAAAGCGAATAGCTTTAATATTCATCTTCGTTCCCCATTCATCATAAATTTTCAGTTCGGGAATTACAATAATTGAATAGAGAAAAAGAATTATGGCAACATAAATCCGGTTAATCAGAAGAAATATTTTTTTGCTAAAGAATCCGAACAGAATATAGCAGAGAAAAGTAAACGCAAGAAAATAGCAAGCCATTGAAGTGTCTAAATAAATTGCCTGAAAGAACGTTGACAAAATTTCCCCAAAAGAAATTCCTTTGAGTTCACCTATATTATATATAAGGAAGATAAAACGGCAGATTGCAAAAAAGGAAAGCCAGAAAAAATATTCTTTAAAGAAGAATATAAAAAGTTTTTTAAGCATTCGCAAATGTATTGAAAACCTCTGCTGAAAATTTATTCTAATTTTGCTTCGTGAAAATCTCCGCTTCTATATATTCAAGCAAAGTAAAATCGCTGAGCACATTAGTGAAAGAACTCGATGAATTTCATGTGGATTATTTTCACGTTGACTGCAACGATGAACTGAAAGTTTTTGATGACATAAAAGCAATCCGAAAAAAAAGCAAAACACAAATTGACCTTCACATCATCAGCGATAAGCCGGAAAAGTTTTTTCCAAAAGTTATAGAGAACAACGTTGACCTGGTAACTTTTCAATATGAAAACCTTAAAGGAAAAATCAAAATTCCAAAAGAAATAAAATCAAAACTCGGGCTTGCAATTATTTCGGAAACAGAAATTGACGTATTTGAAAAATATAAAGACAGATTTGATTTCATTTTATTCATGACTACCACGCCTGGAAAAAGCGGTGGCACGTTCAACAAAGAAAATTTCAAAAAGATCCGCGAGTTTCATCAGAAATATCCTGAGAAAAAAATTCACGTGGATGGCGGAGTGACTGCTGATGTTTCATTCGTGCTGCGCAACATGGGAGTTTACTCTGTTGTTTCCGGTTCGTATCTTGTGAATTCTTCTGTGATTGGAAGCGCCATGCACAATCTTCGCAGCCAGTATTACGTTCCATCAGGAATGCACGTGCGTGATGTGATGATGAGCAAAGAAGAAATTCCTATGATTGGAGAAGATTCTTCTTTCGCTCACATGCTGAATACAATTGACGAATACGCAGTAGGTTTCACAACTGTAGCGGATAACAAAGGAAAATTTGCGGGCATTATCAGCAACGCGGATGTTCGCAAAGGTCTCATTCGGAAAATAAATGATTTGAATTCTATTGAAGTAAAAGACATCGTCAACAAAAATCCGATTCGCGTGTATGATGATTTTTCGATTACTGAAATGATCGAGTTCATCAAGAACACAAAGCAGAACATTTTATATTTGCCTGTGGTTGACCGAAAAAATAATCTGACAGGCGCAATTACATTCAGCAATCTTATCAAAGGAGAATAAAAATGATCATCAAACTAAAAAATACTGTTGACGCAATAAAAGCAAACGAACTCGGAAAAGAATTAGACGCGTTTGTTGTAAAACAAAATGGATCTTTCGTTCTTGTCACACCAAATAAATTAAAAGAAGTTCCTGAGAAACATAAATCAATCACTGCAGAAAGTTTTGTTTTCAATGATGATATTCAACTCGCAAGTAAAAAATATATTAACGGAACAAGAGAAATAAAAATATCTGATGAAATTTCTATAGGAGGAAAAACAAATAATACGGTTGTCATCACAGGGCCATGTTCAGTGGAATCCGAAGAACAGATTGAGCAAGCGGCACAACTTTGCAAAAAACTCGGAGTAAAAATTCTTCGCGCGGGCGCGTTCAAGCCGAGAACTTCTCCCTACAGTTTTCAGGGAATCGGTTTGGATGGCTTGAAGTTGCTGGACAAAATGCGCAGCAAATACGGATTAAAAATAATTTCAGAAGTGCGCGACTCTACGCAAGTGCAGGATATCATTCAGTATTCTGATATTATTCAGATTGGCGCAAAGTCAATGTATGATCACGGAATTCTGAAGGCGTGTGCAAAAATTAAAAAACCTATTCTCCTTAAACGCGGATTCGGAACCACACTTCAGGAGTTCGTTCAGGCAGCCGAATTTATTTTGTCAGGTGGAAATGAAAATGTAATTCTTTGCGAGCGAGGAATTAGAACATTCGAAACTAAAACAAGATTCACTTTGGATTTATGCGGAGTGGCATGGCTGAAAGAACACACGAATCTTCCCATCATTCTTGATCCGAGTCATGCGATTGGATATGCATATGGAGTTGCGGATTTAACCCGCGCTTGCATCGCGATGGGTTGCGATGGCTTGCTTGTTGAAACGCATCCGAATCCCGCAGTGGCAAAATCAGATGCGTCACAACAATTAAATTTTGATGAGTTCACAAAATTATATGAATCACTCAAGCCGATTGCAAAAGCGATTGGAAGAAATATTATCTGATGGAAAATAAAAAAATAAAATTTCTGGCACTTGATGTTGATGGAGTTCTCACCGATGGAGGAATTTATGTGACTGAAAATGGAGACCTCTCCAAAAAATTTAATGTAAAGGATGGGGTTGGAATTAAAGATGCGTTGAAAGCAGGAATTATCGTTGGATTTATCAGCGCAGCTTCACGAAGCGAAAAATTAACTCATGCACGGGCGCAAATGCTCGGAGTTCAATATGCATATTCCGGAACAGAAGAAAAAGTTTTAGTGCTGAATAAATGGCTTACAAAATTAAAAATCAAAACAAGCGAAGTTGCTTTTATTGGAGATGATGTGAATGATTTAAAAATTATCGCTGAAGTCGGATTTTCCGCCTGTCCGTCTGATGCAGTGAATAAAATAAAAAAAGCTGTGAATGTTGTGCTGAAAAAAAAAGGAGGCGATGGCTGCGTCCGGGAATTTATTGAGAAGTATTTATCATGAATAAAAAACTTCTTGCTGTTGCAGGAATTTCAGGCGCACTCTGCGTAGCACTCGGAGCGATGGGAGCACACGCGTTAAAAGAAAAACTTCCAGCAGAAAATCTTCAAACCTTTGAAACAGCAGTACGCTACCAGTTTTATCACACGCTCGCATTAATTTTTGTTTCAATTCTTTCGGAAAAAATTAATTCGAAATTTTTAAACTATTCTTCTAATTTATTTATTGCGGGAATAATTCTTTTTTCTTTTTCACTTTATTTTCTGGCACTGCGCCCGCTTATGGGAATTGGAAATGAAGAAATGAAATGGATTGGCGCCATAACTCCATTCGGGGGATTGAGTTTTATTCTGGCATGGTTACTGCTTACTTTTGCTGCACTTAAGTCCAACAAATAATTTATAACATGAAAACTCTTTTTCATTTTCATCTCATCGTAATCAGTTCGGTTCTTCTTTCGGTAGATTCATGCAAAAGCAAGAAGAGCACAACCACCGATGCTTCTTCTTATTCAACACCGCAGCAAACAAACACAACTTCATCTTCTGCAACTCAGACTTCAACAACTACAACTGCTGCTGTAACTCCATCAACCAATAATGTAAGGTTTGTTGTTTCATTTTACAGTATCGGCCAGGGAATTGATGGCGCAGCGCATGATGAGTTTGTAAAATTTCTGAATTCATATCCTAAAAAAATTTCTTTTGAACCGAAACATTGGGGAAGAGAAGGAGAAACAGATTATTGCCTCGCACTTTCTGAATTAAATTCTGCAGAGCAAACTGAATTTATAACTAAAGCAAAAGTTATTCTTGCAAAATCAAAACTGGTTCACCAAAAAGAAAATGCACAGTGCGATCATGTGAACTGGCCTCCAATTCCAACTCCAACAACTGCAGATGATACCTATCCGCTAGTTGTGCAGTTCTATAGTAAAGGGGAAGGAATAGACAGCAAAACCAATGATGCATTCGTAAAATTCATGGATACTTATCTGAAAAAAATTTCTTACGAGCCAACGCATTGGGGACGTGAAGGTGAAATTGATTACTGTTTGAAACTTTCTGAACTTTCTTCAACTGAACAGGCAGAGTTTATCAAAAAAGCGAAAGATTTACTCGCAAAATCAACTCTTGTCCATGTAAACGATAATGCAAAATGTGTTCATAAACATTAGATAAAAATCATAGTTTTCGTTTGGCGATTTTTTTAAATTCGCGCTTCTTTAAATGAAAACCTATGAAAGAATCTGATAAGAAGAGTCCTTCATCTGACGGACTCGAATCAATTGGAATAAAAAATGCAAATGCTTGCTGGAACTTAACTCCCGCTGAACTTACCGAAGAAACACTGTGCCTGAATCAAGGCGTTCTCACCGATACAAAAGCCCTTGCCGTTGACACCGGTGAATTTACCGGGCGCTCGCCAAAAGATAAATACACTGTGCTGGATGAAAAATCGAAAGATACCATCTGGTGGGGCGATGTGAATTTTAAATTCGATTCGAAAAAATTTGACGCGCTGTATAATAAAGTTGTCAATTATCTTTCAGGAAAAAAAATTTATGTGCGCGATTCTTATGCCTGTGCCGATAAAAGTTATCGTCTCTCAGTTCGCGTTGTTACAGAACTTCCGTGGTCAAATCTTTTTGTAAATAATCTTTTCATTCGCCCGACCAAAGATGAACTTTCCTCTTTTAATCCTGAGTGGACAATTGTAAATGCTCCGGGATTCAAAGCGAATGCAAAAGAAGACGGAACACGCCAGCATAATTTCACTATTCTCAATCTGACGAAAAAAATTATTTTGATTGGCGGAAGCGGCTACACAGGCGAAATCAAGAAAAGTATTTTTACTCTGTTGAATTATATTTTGCCCTACGAAAAAAATGTTCTCTCCATGCATTGCTCCGCGAACATTGGAAAGAAAGGAGACACTGCAATTTTTTTCGGCTTGAGCGGCACAGGAAAAACAACTTTATCTGCCGACCCGAACCGCGGATTAATTGGCGATGACGAACACGGCTGGTCAGAAAAAACAATTTTCAATTTTGAAGGCGGCTGCTATGCAAAATGCGTGAACCTCACCGAAGAAAAAGAACCGCAGATTTTCAGAGCGATAAAAGAAGGTGCGCTGCTGGAAAATGTCCGCTTCTTTCCCGGAACAAAAAAAGTAAACTACGATGATATTTCTGTAACCGAAAATACCCGCGTTGCTTATCCGATAAATTTTATTGACAATTCTGTCGAGCCAAGCGTTGGCGGAATTCCAAAAAATATTTTCTTTCTCACCTGCGATGCATTTGGCGTTCTTCCCCCGATTTCAAAATTAACTTCTGCGCAAGCAATGTATCATTTCATCTCCGGTTACACTGCGAAAGTTGCAGGAACAGAAATGGGAATTACAGAACCTACTTTGACTTTCTCCGCTTGTTTCGGAAAAGCATTCCTTCCTCTTCATCCTACAAAATATGCGGAACTGCTGGGAAAAAAATTAAATGAGAACAAATCAATAAATGTTTGGCTCGTGAATACCGGCTGGACTGGCGGTGCGTATGGAATTGGAAGCAGGATAAAACTTTCATATACGCGTGCGCTCATCACCGCAGCTTTGAATGGTGAGCTGGAAAAAGTAAAATTCGAAACACTGCCTGTTTTCAATTTACATCTTCCTGCTTCTTGCCCAAATATTCCTTCCGAAATTTTGAATCCGCGTAACACGTGGAAAAATAAAGATGCTTATGATTCCAAAGCAAACGAACTTGCAAAATCATTTGTGAAAAATTTTGAACAGTATGCCGGTGCAGCAAATGAAGAAATTCTTTCTGCCGCTCCGAAAATTGCTGTGAACGCGTAAGGCAGTTTCTTTTTTCCTTTACATTTGCAACCCTTAAGCCCGGGTGGTGGAATTGGCAGACACGTACGTCTCAGAAGCGTATGCCGTAAGGCATGCAGGTTCAAGTCCTGTCCCGGGCACCACTTTTCAATGCTTGTTAATTTTTCTCGCCTTAAAAGAATTTTTTATTTACATTTGTACTTTGCTCCATTATGCGAAAAATTTTACTTCTAACATTATTGTTTTCTCTGATTGTATCTCTTGCCGATGCGCAGCACAAGAGAAGGCGCGGGGGATTCTACAGAAAAAAACCTCCTTACCGTTATGAGTTAATCGGCTCGCTTGGCGTTACAAATTTTCTTGGCGATTTGGGCGGAGCCGATCAAATCGGAACTCATGGCTTTAAAGATTTGGAATTTGTTTTGACTCGTCCTGCTGTAGGTGGAAGCATGCGCTGGAAAATGCAACAATATTTTTCTGTAAAAGGAAATTTGTTCTGGGGAATTCTAAAAGGTGACGACAAACTTACCAAAGAACCATTTCGCAATAACAGAAACTTAAATTTCAAATCAAACATTTTTGAATTAACCGGCCAGGTTGAATTTAATTTCATCAAAGAACAAAAGGGACATATCTACAAAATCAAAGGCGTAAGAGGAATGGCTCACAAAGACCGGCAGATTTATTTATTCGCAGGAGGCGGGGGAGTTTATTTTAATCCCAAAGGAAAATATCTCGATGGAAAATGGTATGCACTTCAGCCGTTTGGCACCGAAGGGCAAGGACTGCCGGGAGAGAAAAAAAAATATGTGCGCATTACAAGTTTAGTTACTACAGGAGCAGGCGCCCGCTTTGCGTTGAACAGATATTGGGGAGTTGGAATGGAATTAGGCATGCGCTGGAGTCATTCCGATTTTATGGATGATGTAAGTGATTCGTACCACACACAAGAAATAAAAGCAAACGGAGGAAGCCCTAAGGCAATTTATTTTGCCGACCCATCGCAAGCAAGCGGTCCATTGCCGGGTTCGGTTTGCGATGGCTGTCAGCGCGGAGATGTGCACCATAAAGATGCTTATATGTTCGCTGTATTTACTGTTGGATATAAAGTCATGTACCGCAAACGCTCCCGCTCCAAGTTTTAATTTTTTTCGAGCGATTCTTCTGCGGCTTCTTCAATTTCTTTTTCCGATTCTTTTTCTCCCAAATATTTATCTATGAGAAAATGCCCCAGATAAATTAATGGCGTAAGCAGAATGGCAAGAATAAGTTTTCCGGAATAATTTGTAAAACCAACATTCAGAAAATTGGAAAAAGAAATTTTTCCCGGCATAAGAAATCCGATTCCCAGAACAATGAAAGAATCTATCAACTGAGAAATCACGGTTGAACCTGTAGTGCGAAGCCATAAAAATTTTTCTTTCGTCAGCGCTCTGAAAAACCAGAATACAAACACATCCATAATTTGTGAAACCAAAAATGCAATAATACTCCCTACAATTATCCACATGGACTGTCCAAAAACAATATTGAATTCCTTATCCTGAACCGGAGAAAATGCAGCGGCAGGAACATTCATTCCTCCATAAAGAAGAAGGAAAGCATAGCCAATCAAGCACGCAGTAATAACCGACAATTTTCTCACTCCTTTTTTGCCGAAATACTCATTAATTAAATCAGTAGAAATAAAAACAATTGGCCATGGCAGAATTCCCATGCTGAATGCAAAATGAAAATCAAAAATATTTATCTCTATGAGTTTGCCGCCAATCATTTCGGCAGTAATTGCGTTTGTCACAAAAAACATAGCAAGTACAACAAAAAGAATTTCTTTTCTGGAATTAAAAATCATGCGGAAGATTGTTTTCTATTTTTGCTTAACAAATGTATCCCATTTTCAATATTCGTGTTTACGGCTTGCTGATTAACGCTCACAACGAAGTGTTAGTAACCGATGAATTCCCTTTCGGAAAAGAGATGACAAAATTTCCCGGAGGAGGATTGCATTTTGGCGAAGGAACTATTGACTGCATCAAAAGGGAATTCAAGGAAGAACTCGGTTGCAAAATAAAAGTGGAAAAACACTTTTACACAACAGATTATTTTCAACCATCTGCATTTCACAAAGACCATCAACTTCTCAGCATTTACTACAATATAAAAATTATTTCTCCTATTAAACTTTCTATTTCGAAAAAGAAATTTGTTCTTGCGAAGAAAGAAGGTGCGCAATCTTTTCGGTGGATTTCCCTGTCAAAAATTTCAGAAAAAGATTTTACTTTCCCTGTTGATAAGAAAGTTGCGGAAATGCTGCGGAGTTATGAGGATTGAGATAATTGCTTAACAACAAATTTTTCTACCACTTGGTATAATTGCAGCGGGTTAAAAGTTCGCCAGGAAATTTCATTGAGTTTTTCTGATGAAAGAAAATATTGCAGAACATTTATTTTTTCAAATTCATTCAGCACATGATTTCTGAAACCGAGCAATGCAATCCATCCATCGGAATTATCTTCATTCCATTCTTCATAGTAGGATTCATCTGAATAATGAAAGTTGAGAATGTTTTCTCCTATGAGAATAAATTTTTTAATTCCGCTTCCCATTAACTTATCAATAATGTCGCGCTTTAAAAACATGATGTCATTGTGCAGGCAATAATTCCATTCACCAAGCATTTCAATGACGGCAAATTTTTCATCATAATCTGCAAAAAGAATTTTTATGAAAAGAGTTGGCGAACCGATTTCGTCCCACTGCGGATGAATGCAATATCCGTAAATTGAATTGGTAAATTCAAACTCGCTGAATTCTCTTCCAAAAAATGGCGAACGTTCATCCTCTTCTGCGGAATATAAATTTCTCCAGTTAAAATGCGGTTCGATATCATGCATGAGAATCTTCTTCTGAAATTTTCTCCTTAAAGATAATTATTTTTTCTCAGATTTTTTATTCAAAATCAGGATAGAGAAGATATTTTTTTCTAACCTCTTTAAATTTTTTCAATGCCAGTTCCCACGAAGCACGGATTTCTTCTTCCGTTTTTCCATCTATGATTTGCTTCTTGAGCGTTTCATTCCCCGCAAGGTTATTGAAATAGATATTGAAAAACTTTTCTTTCAAGGAACTTGTATTATAAAGATTCAAAATCCAAAAAAGATAAATTCTCTTGTAATATTTTACGTACATCTCGCCATAATTTGAAACATCATAACCCCAGCATAATTTATCTTTGTAAGGAGGATTTTCACTTGCATTCTGAATTGATGCGGGAGTGAAAGCAAATGCAGTTCCCTTCATTTCAGGATAACCAAAAATCTGAAACGGCTTATCAGTTCCCCGCCCAACACTCACCATTGTTCCCTCAAACAAACAAAGCGAAGGATATAAATAAACCGAAGACATATTCGGAAGATTGGGCGATGGTTTCACAGGAAGTTGATATAAATCATTGTGAGAATAATTTTCAATTGGAATCACCGTGAGATTGCATTGCACTCCGTTCGCCAGCCATTTTTCTCCGTTAATCATTTTTGCGTATTCACCAATTGTCATTCCGTAAACAATCGGAACAGGATGCAATCCGGAAAAAGATTTCCATTTTGATTCAAGCACCGGACCATCTATATAATATCCATTCGGATTCGGGCGGTCGAGAAGAATTAATTGTTTTTTATTTTCCGCACACGCTTCCATCACATAATGAAGCGTAGATAAATAAGTATAGAAGCGCGCGCCCACATCCTGCAAATCGAAAAGAACCACATCCACATCTTTCAAATCATCCGCCTTGGGTTTAAAATTTTTTCCATAGAGAGAAATCACCGGAAGTTTTGTCTGCTCGTCAATATTGTTTTTAAATTTTTCTCCGGCACCTTCATTTCCCCTGAACCCATGTTCAGGCGCAAAAATTTTTTTCACCTTTATTCCTGATTTCAGAAGTGTATCCACAAGGTGAGTGTTCTTAACCAGCGAAGCGGGATGAGCGACCACCGCAATTCGTTTATCTTTTAACAAAGAAAAATAGTTGCCAGTTTGTTCGGCTCCAACTTTTAAATCGGCAGAGGTTTTATCCTGAAGTTTTATAGGAAGTGCAAATTGCGAAAAGCAGTAAACTGTAAACAATAGATAATACACAAAAGTCACATGAAATCGCATAGAGAAATTTCTAAATTAGTACATTAGTAGAGATTAGTAATTTAGTAGGGCAAATGAACACGGAATTTTTCATTTCAAAAAAAATTATTTCGGGCAATAAAGGTTTTTCAAAACCAATTGTAAATATAGCCATTCTCGGAATTGCACTCGGCCTCATCGTGATGATTCTCACGCTTGCAATTGTAACAGGATTTCAAAAAGAAATCCGCGAGAAAGTAATTGGTTTCGGCTCGCATATTCAAATTACCAACTATGAAAATAATGAATCGTTCGAAAGTTCCAGCATTGACCGCAATCAACCTTTTCTTTCTGGGCTGAAAAAAAATTCTTCCATAAAGCACATACAAAGTTTTGCAACCAAAGCAGGAATCATAAAAACAAAAGATGAACTGCAGGGAGTGATTGTAAAAGGAATCGGCAGCGATTTCGACTGGGAATTTTTCAAAAAAAATATTGTGGAAGGGGAACTATTCGCAGTTTCTGATTCGGTAAAGTCAGATAAAATTCTGATTTCAAAATTTCATAAAGAAAAATTAAAACTGAAACTGAATGATACCATTGTCATTTACTTCATCGAAAATCAGCAGCAGCGCGCGAGAAAATTTTCTATCAGCGGAATTTATTCTACCGGGCTTGGCGATATGTTTGACCAAGTATATGTGATTGCGGATATCGCGCATATTCAGAAATTAAATAACTGGAACCAAAACCAAGTTGCGGGGTTTGAAGTTTTGCTGAATGACTATGAAAAATTAGATGCTACCACCGAATATGTAAATGAAACTATCGGTTATAATTTTCTCGCCAGAAGCATTAAAGACCTCAACCGCCAGATTTTTTCATGGCTCGATGCGCAGGATATCAATGCAGTGGTTGTAATTATGCTTATGGCTTTGGTTGCTGCCATTAATATGATTTCCGCATTGCTTGTTCTCATTCTCGAACGAACAAATATGATTGGCATCTTAAAAGCGCTCGGCATGGCAAACCGGAATGTGCGGAAAATTTTTCTTTACAATGCAGGTTTTTTAATCGGAAGAGGGTTGCTTTTGGGAAATATCATTGGAATTTCTTTTTGCCTTCTGCAAAAATATTTTCACCTGATTCCACTCGATGAAAGAACATATTATCTTTCTTACATTCCAATTAATCTGAATTTACTTCATGTATTATTATTGAATGTGGGAACATTCATCGTTTGCTTTATAATGTTGCTTCTACCTTCCTACATTATCACTTACATTACTCCAGTAAAGGCGATGCGCTTTACTTAAATTTTATTTGGAATTTTTCTTCCGCCTTCATCTGTTCGTTCACCGCTTTCAATATATTCTGCATCCTGATTTACTTTCCACACATCAAATAATTCCTTTCCTGCAATAATATTTTTTGCCGCAAGCATGGCAGTCATCATGCTGTGGTCTTGATTATTGTATTTATGCATTCCGTTTCGCCCTATAAGATACAAGCCCGGATATTTTTTTAAAGTATTTTTTATTATTTCAATATTGTCTTTATAATTTTTATCATAGACAGGATATGCTTTTTGCTGGCGAACAACACATGCATCTAAAATATCTTCTTCTCTTGCCAATCCAATCTGCATTAATTCTTTTTTTGCAAGCGAAATCAAATCAGCATCAGAACTATTCCATAAATTATCTCCTTCGAAACAAAAATATTCCATGCTGTAGCAAGTAGTGGATTCATCGGGAATCATATAAGGACTCCATGCTTTGAAATTCTGAATGCGTCCGACTTTCACCTGCGAATCGTGAATATAAATCCAGTTGTCGGTAAATTTTTTCCTGTCTTTCAAAATGAAAACTACTGTTAAAAAATCACGATGGTTTAATTGTCTTGCCGCAACAACTGCGTCTTCTGGAAAAAAAGGAAAAATATTTGGAATAAGTTCCCGAATCGGAGCGGATGAAAGAACATAATCAAAATCTTTTTCGTTTTCGCCATTAGAAAGAGCAGCGCTCCATTTATTTTTTTCATAGTTCAATTTTGTGACAGCAGCGTTCATTTTTATTTCTGCCCCAAAAGATTTTGCTTTCTCTGCACAAACTTTCCACATTTGCCCGGGACCATATTTCGGATAGCGAAAGGAATCAATAAGAGTTTTTATAATTGCATTTTTATCGTTAGAATTTTTTGCGGGAAATAAAGCATTTAAAATTGCGCTGCTTAGTGAAAGCCCTTTGATTCGCTGTGCTGCCCAGTCAGCAGAAATTTCTTTGCAGGAAATGCCCCAGACCTTTTCCGTATATGTTTTAAAAAAAATCCGGTATAATCTTTTTCCGAATTGGTTACATACCCATTCTTCAAAGTTTGTTGGATTTTCATAGGGGAAAATTTTTATCTGCACATAACTAAGCACACAAAGAAAAGATTCCCATAAACCAAGATTCGGAAGCGCTTCTTTTGCAATTAATGGATAAGTGAAAAACTTTTTGTTGTAATAAATTTTAGAACTTCTTTTTCGCTCGAGCATTTCATTGCCTAAAATTTCTGTCCAGAAATCTTCTACTTCACTACTCTTCGAAAAAAAACGATGTCCTCCAATATCGAAATGGTAACCTTTGTAAGTTTCCGTTCGTGAAATTCCGCCAACATACTGCGGATTTTTTTCAAGCACAATTACTGATTGTCCTGCTTTTCCTAAAATATATGCCGCTGTTAATCCTGCCGGGCCGGCACCGATGATGAGAACTCTTTTTGACACGTTAAGAAGTTGCTTTCTTCAGTAAATCATCGGTGAGATTAATGCCGCGGGCGCGAATATCATTCGGAGAAACACCTTTCTTTAAAACAATCTTCAAATTATTCAGCAAACAATTTTCGTCTTTTTTATTCTGACATAAAATCATAAGGTTCAAATATCCCTGAACAAAATTGGGATTGAGTTGAATTGTTTTATTCCACAATTCTTCCGCTTTATTCATATCTTTTTTGAAATTCAGATAACAAATGCCGAGATCGCTGTACGCGTCCAGATTATTCGGATTAAGCTCAATTGTTTTTTCCCATGCCCACATTGCTGAATCACTTTTTAGTTGCTGGTAGAAAATCATTCCGAGTTGAAAGTATGCCTCATCGTTTTTCAAATTCAAATCAATTTCTTTTTGAAATTCTCTTTTTGCTTGGTCTAAATTATTTTTTTTCATAAACAGCAATCCTCTGCAATTATGAAAACCATTATACGGTTTCTCTGTTGCATTACTTTCTATTTTAGCAAGAACTTTTTCGCAATCATCTAACTTATTTTGCTGTAGCAATCCGTTTGCAAGTGAAATATAATTCATCATGCGCCCATCTGTTAATGGCGTATCATTTGCTAAATCCCTATTCAAATCAAATTTATGTGCAAGGAAAACTGAAAAATTTTCATCCGCAACAATGCTTCCTTTAAAATCAGCAAGGTGAGAAAAGTAAATGTCGCCAATCATGGACGTATTTAAATCAAAATTGAGAACCACAAGAGTAGTGTCATTGATCTTTGAAATCCTTGAAAGCATACGATTCATTGCCTGATTAATATCAGTTGTATAATTCTTCTTTGTCCATATAGGAAAAGTGCTCGTTGTATCTCTTTCGGGATAATAGAAAGGTTTACGGGTGAATGCAGAAATGGGTGATATAGCATAATCAATAAATCCGGCAGCCGAAAATCGCTGAAGATTCTTTTCTACAATAAACTTTCCAGTTCTCTCAACAGAAGAAAAATCGTTTACAAAATCCTTACAGAACGCAACTCCGGCTGCAAATACATTTACGGATAAAAAGAAAGCCATCACCTGGTTTTGATATTTCTGAATATTCATTTGTTCATTCCATTTCGTTAGTAGAGGGATTGTGACTTTTTTCTTCTCGGGAAAATATTTCAAAAGCCAAAAAGAAATAATAAAAACTATAAAAAGAAATCCATGGTATCGCGTACCATTGATATAAAAAATAGAAGGATTCAGATAAGAGAAAAATAAAATTCCAAAAGTTCCCGCTGTGTAAAACAAAAGGACGGTTGTCTTTTTTGAAAAAAGTAAAACGCTGTAAATCAAAAAAACAAGCGAACAGACGGTGAGAAAATTTTTTGTTCCTGTGCCAATGTCACCTTTATTTATAAAATTAGAATTCCAGAAATGCACTTCCGATAAATCGGGAATTGGAATAAATCCTGACCACACACGCCTGAGTATTTCGAAGGCTCGATTAAAATCCACACTCACATACCATTCCGTATTGTACACGCTGTCCGGAGGAGGAGAAATTGATTTCATTGCCACCCAGATTGAAAAAAGAATAATAGCCACCGCCCATCCGGTATATTTTATTTTTATTTTTTTCTTTCCATCCTGCATTTCATCAAAATAATAATTGGCGAGAATAAAAATCAGAAGAGAAATAGAAAGAATGGCTCCGAAACCACCTGTTGCATTGGCAAGAAAAAAAATCACAATGGCAAGTGGAATATTTACATTCCAATATTTCCTGTATAAAGCACAGAATAAAAAAAGAAAGAAAATGGTGAGCGAGTATCCCCGACTGATGATTCCATATTCGTAAACGATATAATATCCCGCACAGAAAAGTAATTTCTGTAATAAATTAAAAGGGGCATAGCGAAGAAAAATATATACGGAACCAATTGCAATACACGTATGAGCAATCTGAACAATCACAGGATTAAGAGAAATCTTGCTGAGAAAATGAAGAATCAAATACCAGATGTATGGGTTCGAACCCATTTTCATGTTATGAAAAAAATCTGAAAGTGATTGGCTGAAACTTCCGATGAGCCATGGCTCTATTTCATCCCGCCACATTTCATGTCTGGATATTCCGAGCAAAACAATGGCAGAGTAAAAAATGAGTATCAAAAAAAGATACAAAGCATTTTTATTTCCTGCCTCAGGAAAAATTTTGTTGAAAAAATTATTTTTTGTTTCCGGTATAGGAACTGGAGTATTTCCTTTGCTCTTCATTTCAGGGCTTTTCGGCTACAATAACTGCCTGGGTAAAAATATCTCTAATGCCAAAATAATATTCTATTATTCTAAAACCCGCTTTTTCAAAAGTATCAACAGCATGTTTTTTCGACTTTACTCTGGTAATTTCATCCGGATGCAATTTTATTTTCATTCTAAAAATTTTGTTCAGAATAAAATGTGCGCCATCGAGAACAAAAACCGTGAAACCAAAAGTAGGCGGCCATAAAATCAAAATTCTTCCTTTAGGTTTAAGCACGCGCTTGCTTTCAATCAGTATCTGATGAATTTCATCCTGGGTAAAATGTTCGAGCACACCAAGATTATATAATCCATCAAAAGTATTATCTGCAAATGGCAATTCAAAAATATTTCCCTGCACGGTAATACTGTTTTCTCCATGAACTTTTTTATAAATCCTCAATGCATTTCGGGAAATATCAAGAGCGGTGATATCGATATGCCTGGCTATATCTACATCCACCTGCCCGCTTCCGCAGCCGGCATGGAGAACTTTTATTCCCTCTAAAAAATATTTTCTTACAAAATGATTCAGAATATTTTTTACAATCAGCCTCCGATAAATTCCTGCAAGAAAATCGTAAACTGCATTGCCGGTTTTGTCTTTATCAGCCCAGTAAATGTCCCAGTCCTGTTCTACAATTTTATGTTTTTCAATTTCAGTTATCATTAAGTGTCAAAGATTTTTTACTAAAAGTTTTTCTTTTGTACAAGTCCCATAAAAACATTAAACTTTTCCACGCATCATTCCACGACATTTTGGATGTACCGTAAGTTCTTGAAGGGAGTTCAATCGGAATTTCAAAAATGCGCACTTTATTGTAATTCATTATAAACAAACTTTCAAAAAAAAATGAATACCCGGGAGATTTTATAAGTTGAAATAACTTCTGATCAATGTTTTTCAGATTGTATAACCTGAATGCACCGCTTGCATCGTATGGCATATCAAGCAACGTAACAGTTAAAAAATGTCCGAAGTGAGTTAATGTCTTTCTGAATAAGTTCCAACTTGCCAGACTGTGCTTTTTCATATACCGAGAACCAACAACAATTTCCGCCTTGTCTGAAGATTGAATAAAATTAAAGATGTAAGAAGGCGAATGTGTAAAATCACAATCCATGGTAATCAATACTTCATATTTTTTTTCATATGCCCAGGCAATTCCTTCCTGATGCGCACTTCCGATTCCTGATTTTTTTGAACGATGAATTACAAAAACATTCGGATGCGCATTAGCAAGTTTATCTATTACTTCTCCGGTACCATCCGGAGAATTATCATCCAGAAATAAAATATCTGCACCAAGATTAAAAGATTTTATTTCAAGAAAAATTCTTCCGACATTTTCAACTTCATTATAAGTTGGAATAAATATGAGTGTTTTATTTTCCGACATACTTTTTCAACTCTTCATCAACCAGAATTTTTACCATGGAGTTAAAATTAACTTTAGGTTTCCATCCTGCAACTTCGCATATTTTATTGTTATTGCCAAAAAGATTTTTCTTTTGCTTTTTCGTAATCAGCAATGGATTTATTTTTATATATTTTTTCCAATCCAATTCAAGATACGTAAAAACAGCTTCAACAAAATTTTTTATGCTATGAAGTTCTCCGCTTGAAATAACAAAATCATCCGGATGATTAATCTGCATCATCTGATAAGCTGCTTCCATATAGTCGGGTGCATATCCCCAATCAATCTGTGATTCAATATTTCCTAATTCTAATTCACTTTTTTTATTTTTTTTAATTGCCACTGCTGTTTCAACAATTTTTTTCGAAACATATTTTGATTCGCGTAAAGGAGATTCGTGATTGTAAAAAATACCTACACTCGCAAAAATGCTATGGCTTTCTCTGTAAAAATGGCTTGCATGAAAACCCGCGGTTTTGGTTATTCCATATACGCAATTTGGATTTATCGGAGTGTTTTCATCCTGAGGGAAGTTTGCAGGACTTCCGAAAATATGGGAAGAAGCTGCGTAAAAAATTTTTGTTTTGGGAGAATTTAATCTAACCGATTCGAGAAAATTTATATATGCTTTTACATTTACATCGCAGCTTTTTTGAAATAATTCCCCATCTTCTATTTCTTTATCAGCAGATGATTGATGAACAGCCGCAAGAAAATAAATCTCATCCGGAAGAAAATTTTTTATTACAGGTGAAACCTGTTTAGGATTGCAAATATCAACTTTATTAAAAGCAAGGCTTCCTTCAGAAGAAACAGAACTGCCGGAAATTCCAATCAAAGAATATTTTTTTTCTTTAAGAAGATTATATAAATATGTTCCGTCCTGCCCGGTATGCCCTACAATGATTGCTCTTTTCATTCAACCGAATATTTCAATTTTTGGAAGCGGAAAAATAAATTTACCTCCAGCGCGTAAGAATTCTTTTTCTTTTTTAAGAATTCCTTCTCTGAAATGCCAGGGAAGCACTAAAAAATAATCTAGCTTCATTTTGCGTGCTTCTTTTTCAGAGATAATTGGAATATGAGTAAAAGGCGTAAACGACCCAAATTTATCTTCATTTACCTCCGCAATAAAAGGGATTTCATTTGTAGTTAAACCACAATACTGAAGAATAACATTTCCTTTGGTGGAAGCACCATAACCAAATATTTTTTTCCCTTGCTGATTAAGATTTACAATTAATTCCGAAAGTTCTTTTTTATGCTTCAAAACATTTTGCTTGAATTCTTCATAAGGCGTAAGAGACTTAAACTTTAGTTGATTTTCCTTCTTTTCAATTTTTGCAACCGATGCATTTGCTTGATATTTTGATTTCTGTTTTGCAACAGTTATTCTGAAACTTCCCCCGTTAATATCATTTAACTCCACATCAATAATTTTAAAACCTACTTTTTCCATCATCCATTTTATCTGGCATAAAGAATAGTACTCGAGATGTTCATGGCAAATGGTATCATACGCATTCACTTCAAGCATGAGTGGAAGATAACTTTGCTCAAAAACCCAAATGCCGTCATCAGCGAGAGAATCATAAATGTCTTTTACAAATGCGATCGGATTTTCCAAATCATAGAACATTGCAATGGATGTAATCACCTTTGCTTTTTTACCGGGAAATTTTTTCTTCACATTTTCATAGGAGAAAAAATCGGGAATCAAGTCAATATGTTTTGGATAATATTGCTTGAATTTTATTCCGGTAGGATCAACTCCAGCGAGTGTTAAATTACTGGGATATTGTTGAAGAGTGGTGCTGTCGTTGCTTCCGATATCAATAACCAAATCGTCCTTTTTAAAATCAATAATAGTTTTTATGTATTTGACAATGTCTTTCAAATGCTGGACCATGGATTGATTCAAACCGGAACGATAACCGTAATTCACTCCATACATTTCACTCAAATCATAAGAATGCCGTAACTGCACCAAATGGCAGACATCATCATCGGAATTTAAAGGATGACATTTCACTAATTCCAAAGGACCTGAAGTAATTTTTTCTGATTTATTTTTAGGAAAAACTCCAGTCAGTGCCTGTTCGCCAAGATTGATGAGAGAAACAAGATTTGTGTTTCCGCAGATTCTGCATTTAGAAATTGTGGTATACATTTTTTACCAAAAAACAAGTGAAGCCGAATATACTTTAAATTCTAATATCAAAAATGTTTTAACAATGTTGGAATAGGACGGGTTTAAGGTAGTTAATTTCTTTACTTTTGTAAAAAAAAATTACATGAAAATAAAATTACTCTTTTCGTTTATTCTTTTTTCATTGTTTGCAAAAGCACAAAATGTGTGGACTCAAAAGTCAAACTTTGGAGGAACAGCGAGAAATCTTGCTGTTGGTTTTTCCATAGGAAGCAAGGGCTATATTGGCACAGGTTCAGACGGTTCAGATAAACAGGATTTTTGGGAATGGAATCAAGCGACTGATACATGGTCGCAAAAAGCAACTTTTTCCGGAGCTGCGAGAACAGATGCTGTTGGTTTTTCCATTGGCATTAAGGGATATATTGGAACAGGAGGTGCTGCGTTTGGCGGTCCCTACTATAATGATTTGTGGGAATACAATCAGGGGAATAATACCTGGGCGCAAAAAGCAAACTTTGGCGGAACGGCAAGATTCAGGGCTACAGGATTTTCAATCGGGACAAAGGGATATATAGGCACTGGTTATGATGGTTCGTTCAAAAAAGATTTCTGGGAATGGGACCAGGTAACAGATTCATGGACACAGCGCGCATCTTTTGGAGGTGCTGCAAGATGGGATGCAATTGGTTTTTCAATTGGCACAAAAGGATATATTGGTTGCGGCTATGCATCAAGTATTGCGGTAAATGATTTTTGGGAATGGGATCAAGCATCCAATTCATGGACATCAAAAGCAAACGTGGGCACGAACACACTTTCCGCTCCTGCTGCTTTTTCATTTGGAGGAAAAGGGTATGTAGGAACAGGCGCGCATGATCCGGGTCCGACTTTCTTCGATGCATTTTGGGAGTATGATCCAATGACAAATGTTTGGACGCAACGCGCAAATTTTGGAGGAGGACCAAGATCTGATGCAGTTGGTTTTTCAATTGGAAGCCGAGGATATATTGGCACAGGTGCTAATAGCAGCGGAAAGTTCAATGACTTTTGGGAATATGCAGCGATTAATGATGGCATAAAAGAAGAAGAGAAAATAAAAATTGAATGCAATATTTTTCCCAACCCTTTTTCAGAATATATTTTACTGGAAATTTCTTCGGATGTATTTTTGAAAGATAAGCAACTAAAAATTTTTGATTTGTCAGGAAAAGAAGTTCGCAGTGCAGTATTTTTGCAGCCGCAGGTGATTATTGAACGAGAAAACCTTCAAAGCGGAGTTTATTTTTATGAAATCATTTCTGAAAATAAAATGATTGCAAGCGGAAAATTGATAGCAGAATAAAAAATATTCCCGGCTATTTCAGATTTAACATTCAATTTATTTTATGATGCTGACAGCTATCCGAAATCGCTGCGGTGTGCATATATTTCCTTGCTTCAAGAATCTCCCATTCAAAAATTTCTACCTTCGTCCTCTTATTTTTTTGTTATGAAGATATTCAATAACATTCTCGAAACCATTGGCAACACTCCGCTGGTGAAACTTAACAGCGTTACAAAAGATGTGAAAGCAACCGTGCTTGCCAAAGTAGAAACATTCAATCCCGGAAATTCCATTAAGGATAGAATGGCAGTGAAGATGATTGAAGATGCGGAGAAAAAAGGTTTGCTCAAGCCCGGCTACACAATTATTGAAGGAACTTCAGGTAACACAGGAATGGGTTTGGCGATTGCCGCAATCGTGAAAGGATATAAATGTGTTTTCACTACCACAGATAAACAGTCCAAAGAAAAAGCCGATGCATTGAAAGCTTTTGGAGCCGAAGTAATTGTTTGTCCAACGAATGTTGACCCCGAAGACCCTCGCTCGTATTATTCCGTTTCATCTCGGCTTGAAAAAGAAATTCCGAATTCGTGGAAAGCAAATCAGTACGATAATCTTTCCAACTCGCAGGCGCATTATGAAACTACGGGTCCTGAAATCTGGGAGCAGACGGGAGGAAAAGTTGACCACTTGGTTGTTGGCGTTGGAACGGGCGGAACTATTTGCGGCACGGGAAAATTTCTGAAAGAAAAAAATCCGAAACTCAAAGTGTGGGGCATTGATACTTACGGTTCTGTTTTCAAAAAATATAAAGAGACGGGGATTTTCGACAAGAATGAAATTTATCCGTACATCACCGAAGGTATTGGCGAAGATTTTCTTCCGAAGAATGTTGACTTCAGCATCATAGACCATTTTGAAAAAGTGACGGACAAAGACGCTGCGATGTTTACGCGTGAAATTGTTCGGCAGGAAGGAATTTTCATAGGCAACTCTGCCGGCTCTGCCATTGCGGGTTTGCTTCAACTGAAAAATAATTTCAAGGCGGGAGAAGTTGTCGTTGTAATTTTTCACGACCACGGCACACGCTATCTCGGCAAAATGTTCAACGATGAGTGGATGCGTGAAAAGGGCTTCTTCGATAAAAAAGGATTGACTGCTAAAGATTTGGTAGCAGGAAAAAAATCTGGAATCATTTCAGTGGAAGCAAGCGCAACCATTGAGAGCACGGTGGAATTGATGAGCAAAAATGATTTCTCACAAATTCCTGTTACAAAAGACGGGCGCATTGTCGGCTCCATCAGCGAGCGCCATCTTTTCCGAAACATTCTTGACCATCCTGACATCACCGAAAAACCGGTGGAGACAATTATGCAGCAAGCGTTTCCGTTTGTAGATATTTCCACGCCCATTGACTCGCTCAGCAAAATGATTACTTCTGAAATTCACGCGGTACTCGTGCGCGATTTTAAATTGGACGACACCTTCATCATCACCCGAAACGATATTCTCAAAGCGCTCTGTTAATTAATGTAAGTTGCCACCTATTGAATGATAGGAATTGATAAAATAATGCAAATGCCGCGAACAAATGCGAACACCGCGAATTTTTCTTTGCATTTTGTTCGCAGTGTTCGCATACTCCCGATAGCTATCGGGACGCATTTTTCGCATGATGTTATCCATATAAATGACCATTATTGAAGGTAGCAACTTGCGTTAATTAATGAGCGCGCTCTTCACAGGACCAATCCCAATCGGCTTTTTGGTTGCCTTGCTTATGTACACCGGAATGTAATGTTCGGTTTTTCCTTTGAGCGGAGCAGGCGGAGGACCGGGCGCGGTGGGGTCGGGCGTAAAGTCGTGCGTGAATTTTCTTTTCACCGCTTGTCCGAGGTAGCCGCCTCCCCGTGAAATCAATTCGGCAAGAGAAGCGGGCGCGGTGGGCGTTGCGCTCAGGTCGGTGAGTCCGAAAATATCTATGCGGAGAATATCTTTGCGAAGCGCCTTTTTGTTGCTCACGCTGTCGTGAAGGAGGAGGATTTGTATATTGTGCGTGTTCACATCTATTTTCATAATTACGGGAACGCTTTCGGTGTTTGCCGCTATGGTTCTGGCAGTGGAGGAACTCACATGCCCTGTGTCCTGCCCTTTTATTCCGAAGAGCAGGGTTTTCGCTTTTGCAATTCTGTCCACATCACCCGTAAGCGCTGCTTCTGCCTGCGGAGCCCACAGGCGGGTGATGGTATTCTGAACCGCGTCTAACTTTTTATTGATTTTGTCGGTGAGCGCTTTTTCGAGCGCACGGGCGGCATCGCGCTGAACAATGAGCCCGGTGTTGGGGTCGTTGATTACGGCAATATCGGTTTGAACCGATGAAGCCGCGGGATTTAAACCGGGAACAAAACCGGAATTATCGGCTTCGGCTTTTGCCATATCCACTTCTTTTTGGAGTCGTCCTTCTTCCGTTTGAGGAAAGTTTACGGTAAGGATGAATTTTTTGTCTAATTTTTTGTGCGCCATTGTTTATTGGTTTATTGGGTTGATTATGTGATTGAGGTAATTGAATGTTTGAAATTTCAAAGATTTTGCAGTTTTCGGCTCGCAACTCCGAGTTCCCGAGTCGTCTGGAAGCGTTCCAGTTAAACTTTCCCGGCTTCCAGTTAAACTTTCCCGGCTTCCGGTTAAACATTCCATCGTTCCCGTTAGAGTGGGAATCATTTTCATTGAAGCGGGAATCGTTCCCGTTAAAGAAGGAAACATCCCCATTGAAGCGGGGAGCGTTTTCATTAGAGTGGGGAAGCGTCCCATTGAACCGGGCAAGTATCCCATTGAAGCAGGATTCATTCCCATTAAAGCAGGGAGCATTCCCGCTTTAGCAAA
>JACQAL010000028.1 GCA_016195025.1 Bacteroidota bacterium
AAATCGGGCTCGACAGCAGCATAGCATCTATTGTGTATGGAGGATAACCAAGCCGCGAAAATCAAAACATCATTGTCCGTTAATTCGAACCGTGATTGTACCTGACCCCGGAGAAGCATAGTAACCGGGGTTTGGTGTTTTTAGGCGGGTATTTGTTTTATAATTTCCTTACTTTTGCTTTATCAAAAAAAATTCCGGATGAAAAAAATCTACCTCTTCTTTTTATTTTCTTCCTGCATGCTTGCGGGAAAACTATTTTCACAAAACAATAACGTGGGCATCGGCACGCTCACGCCAAATTCCACTGCCATTCTTGATTTAAGCCCTCCGGGAAATGATAAAGGGCTTCTCGTTCCGCGCTTAACCACTGCGCAGCGCACCGCCATTCCTTCTCCCGCAAACGGATTGCTCGTGTATGATACCAACTTCAATTGTCTTTTTTATTTTTCTTCCACTGCGGGGTGGCTTTCTCTCTGCCAACTTTCAGGACCTACCGGTGCAACAGGCGCGCAGGGAGCTGCGGGCGCAACAGGAGCGGCAGGAGCAAACGGACCAACGGGACCAACAGGCGCAACCGGAGTGAATGGAGCAACAGGAATTGCAGGGGTTACAGGAGCAACTGGCGCAACTGGCGCGCAAGGCAATACAGGTCCCGGAGGTTATTGCGCAAATGCAATGGCAGGATTCATTACCCTGTTCACTTCGCCCACTGCAGTTTGCAACTCGGTTATGTTTCAGGATGCAAATAATAAAATCGGTGTGCAAACAACAACGCCTGCGGTTTCATTTCACATCAACACCACCGATGCCATTGCCATTCCCACCGGAACCACTGCGCAGCAGCCGCCCGCTCCTCCCGCGGGTTCCATTCGCTTCAACACAACACTGGGAGTGCTCGAAGTTTTCAATGGCACCTGCTGGCAAAATGCCGATACGCCTCCTATTGGCGCAACCTATCTTCAATGGTTTAGCGCCTCTGACCCGAACACGCTTTATCCCTGCACCATCTGGATTTCATCCGACATTGCAAACGGAGAATTCCTCCGCGCCACAGGAGGATTATCAAATGTTGCAGCGCCTCCGCTCACCGGAGTTGTTCAGCAATGGGCAACGGAAGACCACACGCATTTTTCTTCCGGCTCCATAGGCGCTGACCCGGGCATGACCACTTCCACCGATGGCTCGCATAGTCATGGCGGCTCCACAACGGGAGTGAATTCCTTCAACGGCTCAACCTGGATTCCCTATGACGATAACTTAAGCAGCGATGCCGGAAATTCAGGGGACTTCTCCGGAAATAATCCTTCTACTTGCGGAGTTGGCTGGGATGGAAGACCGACTGCAGGAAATTTCATGGGGCAGCAGAACCAAAGTTGCCTCGACCATACGCATGTAATCAATCCGGATGGTTTGCATTTTCATACCACTCCGCCACACACGCACACGCTCACTCTTTCTGTAGGTTTGATGAGCAGCGGAAACATTGCAACGGAAACCCGCCCGACTAATGTAGCAGTTACTTTCTGGAGGCGCACTCAATGAAAAAGAGGTTTATAGTTTACGGTCTTCAGTTTACGGTTTTCTGTATTTCATTTCTCTTTTCCCTAACCGGAAACTGGAAACTGAAGACCGGAAACTGTTTTGCACAAATCACTTTTCTTAACACCGGCATTGACATAACTGTTTCTTCCAACTGCACCACGTTTGTAGACGGTCATGTAATAGATTCGCTCGGTAAAATTCACAACAGCGGAAATATTTTTCTCACAGGCGATTGGTCGAACTTTGAACCTTCGGGATGTTTAGACCCCGCAGCCGGAACAGTGATTCTCTCCGGAGGAAATCAATTCATCAAAGGAAATCAAACAACCACCTTCAATAATTTAGATTGCGCGGGAAGCGGAACAAAAACGCTGATCATAAATACAATCGTTGGAGGAAACACCGGAGTTCTATCGCTGAATGGAAATCCATTTGATTTAAATTCAAATACGCTAATTGTTACCAATCCTTCTTCTTCTGCCATTACGCGCAGCAGCGGCTACATCATTTCCGAAACACCGCCTGCAAACGGCTATGGAACCATTCAATGGAATCTCGGAAACGCGGCAGGCAATTATGAATTTCCTTTCGGAACTTTTTCGGCAGAATATATTCCGTTTCATTTCAACATTTCTTCGGCAGGAAATGCAGCGAACGGAAATATTTCTGTGGCAACTTATCCCACTGCTGCCGGAAATAATCCCAACAACCGCCCGCTGCCAACGGGAGTTGCAAATTTAGATGACCCGCAAAAAGGAAAAGATGTTTCGGAAAAATGTGCCGACCGCTTCTGGCTCATTGATGCGAACAATTATTCATCGAACCCCACTGCCGATATGATTTTTACTTACCGCGATTTGGAATGGGACGGTTCGAACGGAAGCACGAATAATATTTTAGAAGATAGTTTGCGCGCGTGGCGATGGGATGGAACAAAATGGCTGCCGCCTTCGGGAACGGATAATCCTTCCGCCAACACGGTTACCATCACCGGCATAAATACTTTTTCTCCGTGGACGCTTTACTCGCGCGAGTTTCCCTGCCCTCTCTATGTACCCAATGCTTTTTCTCCGAATGGCGACAGCGAAAATGATTCGTGGAAACCCATCAGCGCCTGCCTGAAAAAAGTTCATTTCGAAATTTATAACCGCTGGGGTGAAAGAGTTTTTGAAACCGATGATGTGAAAAAAAGCTGGGACGGAACTTTTCATGGCGAAACGGAAGGCACAGCCGTGTTTACCTACATTATGACGTATGAATTATATTCGGGTGATGCGGGCTCACGGAAAGGAAATATTTCTTTGATGCACTAAATCGGTATCGGGTATTTGTGGAATAACTTTTGTTTATCATCTTGCAACAAATGAATCCTGCTAAACTATTTTTAATTTGTTTTCTTTTTTCGCTTTGCGGAATGCAGGAATCGTTGGCGCAGAAGAAATCTTCCGGAAAACATAAATCAAAAATACAAGCAGCGCAATCGGAAATAAAACCACCGGAGAAAAAAGTTGCTGTCTCCGGAACTGTTACGCAAACCTTTCCGTATTGCGGAGGCGCCCGCCCTACCAAAGAAGTGATGGACGCGATTTCCCAATCAAAACCATACAGCGGAAAAAAGTTTCACGTAATCAAAGGAGAAACCAATACGGCTTCGCATAAAATAATTTTATCCTTCACAACAGATTCGGCAGGAAATTTTTCGTTTCAACTTCCTGCGGGAACTTATTCCATTCTTCTCGATGAGCAGGTTGCTGCGCCCGATTCAAAAAAATATACTTCGCAGTTTGTAAAAATGGATGAAGCGTGTTTCAAGGATTGGTGGGCGAAGCCATATTATTTATTGGAAGTTCCAGCCGCAACAACCAACACAAACATCAAAGGGCTGAATTTTGAATTTCATCACCGCTGCTTTTTGCAGAACGATATTCCGTGCCTGCAGTACGATGGCCCGCTGCCTCCTTAGTTTCTGAATTTTATTTTCCCTGTCAGCAATTCCCAGAACATAATAAAATCGGAAGCCAAACTATAGAAAGGATATTGGAATGTAGCCGGTTTGTTCTTCTCAAAGAAAGCATGGCCCGTCCATGCGAAACCATAACCTGCAACAGGAATGAAAGCAAGCAGCCACCACTGCTGTAAAACAATTCCTGCGACCAATAAAATAAAAACAAACAATGTTCCGGTGAAGTGCAGGATTCTTGAAGTTGAATCGTTGTGTTCGGTCAGATAGAACGGATAAAATTCTTTAAGGGATTTGAATATTTGCTCCGGCTCGGCAGAAATTTTTTCTTTCACTTACTAATGAAGTTCTCTGTGAGAAAAATATTTTTCCTGCCGGAAGAAAGAATTTTTAAATGCGTTTCTTTGCTCTTTTTTCTTTCCGCCTGAATTTTATCATCTATGCAGTGGGCAAGTTCGCGGAGTTGCTTATCGGAATGCCGGTGGAATTTTTCTTCGGAATAAAATTTATCTTTTCGCTTAATAAAACTGACAAGTTGCTGGCGGTTCATTCCGCTGATAATTATTTTTCTGACTCCTCCTTTTGGCATACGTTCTAAAAGTATTATAATTTTCCCGCCACCACGCAACTCTTTTTATATTTTTTCACATTGCCTTTATCATCGAACACTTCAAGCCAAATCACATAAATTCCAATCCGCGCTTTTGTTTTTTCATCGGTGATTCCATCCCAGAAAAAAGTTCCGCTTGCTGCAAGAAGTTCATTGCGCACTAAATTTTTTATCAGCCGCCCGCGCGAATCAAAAATCTGAACATTGCCCACCAGTCCCGGATTGTCAAATGAATAATTTATTGTAAGCACATCGTTGTAGCCGTCATTGTCGGGAGAAAAAACTTCGGGGGAAATTGTAATTTCATTTCCTGTTTCTCCGGCTGTGTACTGAGAATTTTTATACGCGGGCGTTGCTCCTCCCACGCTTTCCGCAGCGGAATGCCAGTTGGTTGCATCCTGAGTGGGCATATCGTAATTAATCCGCTCGAGAGAAATTCCTTTTGAACTTGAAAGCAGCGGCAATTCCCATCCCGAACTATAATGCAAACTGTCAATAATATTTTGCGAAGCGTTGATGAGAATCACATACGCGCTGTCGTTGCTGAGCGAAATGAATGAGCTCATATCAATAAATCCCTCGGGGTTCGGAGTGCTGTATTGCGCCTTGATAGCACTCTGGTCGGTGCTCAACACAAAATAATCTCCGGGAAAAATTAAAAATCCGCTGGGAGCAATTTGTTTTATGTTGGAAAAATTTCCCGAAGAACTTAAGTTGCAAACAGAAATTTCTTTCAGGTCAATAATCTTATCCGAGCGGTTATAAATTTCTGTCCACTCCACTCCGTTATCAAGCGGGTCGAACATCACTTCGTTCACCACAATATCGTTTCGCGAAGCCGGCTGCGCGAGCGCAAACCGCGCTGAATTTTTTATGCCGATAGAATTTCCCGCACAATCTTTCACCGATGAATTTACAGTGACAGTATAAATTATTCCGGATGAAATTGGCGAAGCAAGCGCAATCATCACCGAAGAATAATCGGGCGCAACGGGATTTGCATAGTTAGGATTTCCGATTCCGTTATCAATTATATAGGCAGAAAGATTTGCGAGTGAAGTATTATCCATCGGCTCGTCAAAAAATAATTGCACCGTATCTGCAGCAACCGGATACGCGCGTAAAAGTTTTGGCGCAGCATTATCGGGATTCAAGCCGTTAATCGAGTTTATTTTTCCAGGAGTTCCCCCGCTTGGATTCACCGAAGCGCGCCAGTTATTTTTTCCTCCGCAAAAATTATTCGGGTCAATTTGTTCAAGCGACCATCCTCCGTTTCCCTTGTTTGCATCCTGATACCATGTGTCGCTGTAGGTAACCGTATGAATTAAATTTCCCGATTGGTCTTTGAGCGTAAGCGTTGTTCCGGCATCCGTCAATGTGGTGGAAGAAGAAAAAAGTCCGAGCGTGTTTCCGTATGGCTGAAAAGAACTCACCGCAGAAGTCAAACAGAGAATCAAATAACTTTTCGGCTGAAGAGTAATGCTTGAAAAAGTTTTTGTGGTCGAACTTGCGGAAAAAGTCCAGTTGCTCAGATTAATCGGATAAGGCGTGCGGTTGTATAATTCCGCGTATTCATAATTCGGCAGCGAAGTTACCGAACTCGGATGCGCCATGATTTCGTTTATCACCACATCGTATTTCTGCGGAACATAATAAAGAAAAGAATCCACCGACTGCACCATCGTGTTCAGCGAAAAATCCTGAACGCTGTCGGTCGTGAGCGTGTTCCATAGCCCGCTCTGAAAATTGGTGGCGAACGTTAAATGCACTAGAGAAAAATTGGAAGCATCACGTTTTGCCGAAGAGGGATTTCCCAATCCGTTGCTCGCAAAATAATTTGAAACTTTATTCGCGCGCGTTGAATCCACCCCTTCGCTGAACTGAACATCGAGTTGAGTTTGCGAAATTACATTGAGAGAAGTTACAGCCGGAGGAACTGTGTCCACGATAATCGGTCCCGCATAAAAATCATCAAAGTAATGCTTGCCGAAAAAACTGGAAGTGGATTGTTTCACCAGTAATCCAAAATAACTACTCGTGAAAAAAGTTGCGTCCGTTGCCGTTCCTTCGCTCTTGTAATAATTTCCTGTTCCGGTTGTGTCGCGCCAAAGTGTCCAGAGATTGGAAGCATCTCTTGTAATTTTCACTTTCAAAATATTATTGGAATGATTTAACACTCCTCCGGCTCCGGTGATTAACGCTGTGGAAGTGGCTCCGTTTTTTTTATAAAGCACAAGATTGTCGGCAGTGTTTCCGAGTTCTACAAAATATCCGCTGTTGTTTCCTTTCAGGTTCGCCATATCAGAAGTCAAAAATACTTTCACATAATTTGTAGAAGATGTATTGAACGCCAGGTTTATCCAAAACTCCCATTGTGCAGTTGTTGCAAGAGCCGAAGGCGTACTCAAATAGAAAGTATCGCTCGCAATGCTGTCAATGGAATGAAGTTGAAAATTCAGAACTTCCCACCGCGATGTGTCACCGCTCCATATTGGATTGTTCGTAAAATCTCCATCCGAAAAATCATCGGTGAATTGTGCGGAGGCAAGCACCGGCAGAAACAATATTGAGAATAAAAATTTTTTCATTGCTTTCGAAAGGAGAGCAAAAATAATAATTTGCCCGCTTGCCCATGTAAAAGTTAAAAAGTGTTAAGTGAATCATTTTAATCTGTAACAAAACATACCTTCGCTCGTCTCATTTCAAAAATTTATCTCTATGGAACTAATCATTACCAATCTCAGTAAAACTTATTCGAATGGTGTTCAGGCGCTGAAAAATGTTTCGCTCACAATTCCGCGCGGCATGTTTGGTTTGCTCGGACCGAATGGCGCGGGAAAATCTACGCTCATGCGCACGGTTGCAACTTTACAGGAAGCAGATTCCGGTTCAATCACGCTTGACGGACTCGATGTGCTGAAAGAAAAACACGAAGTGCGGAAAGTCCTCGGCTATCTTCCGCAGGAGTTTGGCGTGTATCCGAAAGTTTCTGCAGAAAGTTTGCTCGGCCATTTTGCAGTGCTAAAAGGTGTGGCAAATAAAAAAGAAAGAAAAGAATTAGTTGATGCGCTTCTTCAGCAGACAAATCTCTGGGATGTACGCAAAAAAAATCTCGGAACTTTTTCCGGGGGAATGAAACAGCGATTTGGAATTGCGCAGGCGCTGTTGGGAAATCCGAAACTTATTATTGTAGATGAACCCACCGCTGGATTAGATCCCGCGGAGCGAAACCGTTTTCATAATCTTCTCAGCGAAATCGGGGAAAATATTATTGTGATTCTTTCCACGCATATTGTGGAAGACGTAACCGATCTCTGCGCGAACATGGCAATTATTAACAAAGGCGAAGTGCTGGTGAAGGGCGAGCCGCTCAAATTGATGGAATCACTTCGGGGAAAAATCTGGGAGAAGATGATTGAAAAATCCGAACTTCCGAATTATAAAACAATGTTCAATGTGATTTCTTCGCGGATGTATGCGGGCAAAAGCATTGTTCATGTGCACAGTGACGCGCAGCCCGATTCTTTCAAACAGGTTGAAGCAAATCTGGAGGATGTTTACTTCTCCAATATTTCCTTACATAAAGAAGCAGCAACCACATAAAATATTTTTCATCGCCAATGTTCACAGAAATTTTTCTCTTCGAATTAAAATACCGGCTCAAGCGCCCGGCAACCTGGATTTACTTCGGAATTTTTTTCGCGCTTTCATTTCTCGCCATTAATGTAATGGGCGGATTGCTTACCGATATCATACAGGTTTCCGGTGCGGGCGGAAAAGTAAATGCAAACTCTCCCTATAATCTTAACGGATTAATTCAGGGATTAAGTTTGTATGGAATCCTCATCGTGAGCGCGATTGTGGGAAATCCCACTTACAGAGATTTTGAGCACGACACGCACGCATTGTTTTACACAAAACCAATTACAAAATTCGGTTATCTCGGAGGAAGATTTTTTGGCTCGATTGCAATTGCAATTTTAGTTCTTTGCTCCATCGGACTCGGAATTTTCATTGGATCCCTGATGCCGTATCTCGACCGCGAAAAATTCGGGGCGATTAATTTGATGGCGTACATACAACCGTATCTGATTTTTATAATTCCGAATACAATTTTTGCAGGCGCAATTTTTTTCACGCTCTCCACGCTCACCAGGAAAATCCTTCCTGTATATATCGGTTCAGTAGTTTTTCTTGTGCTTTATGGAGTTTCAAGCACGCTTACGCGCGATCTCGACAATAAAATTATTTCTGCACTGATTGACCCGCTTGGCGGAGGAGCGCTGCGCGACACTACAAAATACTGGACCACCGCAGAAAAAAATTCTTTGCTTGTTCCGCTCACGGGATTATTATTTGTGAACCGAATCATCTGGCTATCTATAGGAATGCTGATTTGGTTTTGGGCATATTGGAAATTCAAATTCTCGCATCTCGCTTCCGACAAAAAGAAAAAAATAAAACGCTCTTTGGAATATATTGAGAAAGGAGAAGAGGAAGTTCAAAAAGTAAAATTGTCTTTGCCGAAAGTTTCCCAGATTTTTTCTCCTGCTTTATATAGGAGCCAGCTCTGGACATTTACTAAGCAGGAATTTTTTGGTATCATAAAAAATATTTATTTCATTGCCATTGTTTTCACGGGAATGGTTTTGCTTTTTGTAAACGGAACGCAGGTTGGAAAATTTTACGACACGCCAACTTATCCGGTCACCTACCAGATTTTAGATTTCATGGGCGGAACTTTTGATTTGTTCATGCTCATCATAATTGTTTTTTATGCGGGAGAATTGGTCTGGAAGGAGCGCACGGTGAAAATAAATCAGATAGTTGACGCAATGCCGATTCCGAACGGATTGCAGTTTATGTCAAAACTTTTTGCGTTGATGCTCGTGCAGGTTGTTCTGGAAATTGTAGTGATGTTCAGCGGAATTATTGTACAATCATTCAAGGGCTATTATAATTTCGAAATCATTTTATATATGAAAGGTTTGTTCGGAATAAATTTAATCGGCTGGCTTTTTATTTGCGTGCTTGCGATGCTTGTGCAAACGCTCGTCAACCATAAATTCATCGGGCACTTCATAATGATAGTTTATTTTCTCTACTCGCTTTTCCAAACTCCGCTCGGTATGGAGCATAAACTTTACCAGTACGGCTCCGACATCGGGATGCCTTATTCCGATATGAACGGCTACGGGCATTTTGTTTTTCCCTATGTGATTTTTAAAATTTACTGGGCTGCGTTCGCGCTCATTTTGGCAATGCTTTCAAATCTTTTCTGGATTCGCGGAACTGAAACAAAATTCAGTGTGCGCTGGCAATTAGCAAAACAAAAATTTAATCGGCCTGCAAAATTTGTTACTCTCGCTTCGCTGATTGTATTTTTTGCCTGCGGAAGTTTTATTTTCTACAACACAAATATTCTGAATAAATACAAAACAGAAAGTCAAAAGCGCAACGAGCAGGCGGAGTTCGAGAAAAAATATAAGAAGTATGAAAAACTTCCTCAGCCGAAAATTACTGCCGTAAAATTAAACGTGAATGTTTTCCCCTATGAAAGAAACGCATTTGTAAAAGGAACTTATCAAATAAAAAATAAAACTTCAAAGCCGGTTGACAGCGTGATTGTAGTTCTTGTTCCTGAAACAGAAATCAACAAGATGGAATTTTCCTGCGGGGCAAAACAAATTCTGGAAGATAAAGAAAGCGGGTTCAGAATTTTTCGGCTTAGCAAAACTTTAATGCCGAATGATTCCGCCACGCTCACGATGGATGTTGCAATGCTCACAAAAGGATTTTCAAACAGCGGAGGCGGCACCGAAATTGTTTACAACGGAACTTTCTTCAATAATTTTTCTCTGCCGCATTTTGGTTATCCTTCCGAAGCCGAACTTGGCGATGACGATACGCGCAGGCGGCATGGATTGAAACCGAAAGAAAGAGTTCCGAGCGTGTACGATTCCACCAACTGGCGCGTGAATGAAATTACTCCCGATGCCGACTGGGTGAATTATGAATGCACCATCAGCACTTCGTCCGACCAGATTGCGATTTCTCCCGGCTACTTGCAAAAAGAATGGACCGAGAATGGCAGAAGATATTTTCATTACAAGATGGACACAAAGATTTTTGATTTCTTTTCTTTTCTCTCTGCGCGCTATGAAGTCAAGCGCGATAAATGGAATGATGTGAATATCGAAATTTATTATAACAAAGGTCACGAATACAATGTAGACAGAATGATTTACGCTGTGAAAAAATCGCTCGACTATTACACGAAAAATTTTTCTCCGTATCAATATCAGCAGGTGCGCATTCTGGAATTTCCGCGCTACGCAACTTTTGCGCAGTCGTTTCCGAATACAATTCCTTATTCCGAGGGAATTGGATTCATAGCGCAAGTTGACGAAAACGATCCGGAAAATATAAATTATCCTTTGTATGTTACCGCGCACGAAGTGGCGCATCAGTGGTGGGGGCACCAGGTTTGCGGAGCGAATACGCAGGGCGATGCGCTGATGGTGGAAACGATGGCGCAATATTCCGCGCTCATGGTGATGGAGCACGAATACGGAAAAGAGAAGATGAAAAAGTTTTTAAAATATGAAATGGATAGGTATTTAAAAGGTCGAGCGAACGAACGAAAAAAAGAAATGCCAATGGTTACGATGGAAGGACAAGCATACATTCATTATCAAAAAGGAAGTGTGGTGATGTATGCGCTGAAAGATTACATAGGAGAAGATTCTCTGAATGCCGCGCTGAAAAAATATGTGAAGGCGTGCGCGTTCCGCGATAATCCGTACACCACTTCGCTGGAGTTTGTAAAATACATCCGCAATGCTGTGCCCGATTCGCTGAAATATATTGTAAGCGATATGTTTGAGAAAATTACGCTCTATGAAAACCGCGTGCTCGATGCGAATTATAAAAAAACAAAAGAAGGAAAATACATTGTGAAATTTAAAATCGAAGCGAAAAAATTTGTCGCTGATAGTTTGGGAAATGAAAACGAAATTCCTGTGAACGACTGGATAGACATTGGAATTTTTACAAAGGCAAAAGATAAAAATGGAAATTCCATAGACAAAGAATTATACTTCGCGAAGAAAAAAATTAATAAGCCGGAGATGGAATTTGAAATCACCGTGGATGAGCTGCCGGCTGAAGTCGGAATTGACCCGTATAACAAACTCATTGACCGCCATCCGGACGACAACACAAAAAAGATGGGCGCGTTTGCTATGATGGGAATGTAGCGCGCAAGGGCGAATTGCATTCGCCCGAAAAAGAATAGGAAAGGCGCGTATGCGATACGCTCCTACATTTGTGCAACTCCTACGAATTACGAATGCGGATAAATTACGAATCAAGAATTTTCTTTGTCTCCTTATTATTTTCTGTTTGCTATTTGTTTTCTGCTGCTGCTACTATCTCCGGAAAAATTACCGATGAGAATAATGAGCCCCTTCCCTATGTGAGCGTATATCTTGCCGGCACAACACAAGGCGCCACTTCAAACAAGGATGGAAATTTCTCGTTGGAAGTTTTTGCCGGTCCGAAGGACTCCTTACGGAGAAAACAGGAAATTGTTTTCAAATATATCGGCTATAAAACTCATTCCGAAACTGTAAATGTAGAAAGCGCGGAACAAAAAATAATTCTGAATGTTCAACTGCAGCCGCAGCCGTATGAAATCGCAGAAGTAACCGTGAATGCAAATGCAGAAGACCCTGCCTATGAAATCATGCGCAAGGCAATCAAGATGAGAAAATATTATCACGACCAGGTGCAGTCCTATTCCTGCGATGTATATATAAAAGGATTGCAGCGCGTGACAAGTTATCCGAAAAAATTTATGGGCTTTGATGTGAACGCGGAAGGCGACATTGATTCGAAGACGGGAATTTTTTACCTCTCTGAATCTGTTTCAAAATTTTATTTCGCACAGCCGGATAAAATCCATGAGGAAATGATTTCTTCCAAAGTGAGCGGAAATTCAAAAGCATTCAGTTATAACCGCACTTCCGATTTGCTTCTGAATTTTTACAACAACATTGTGGATGTGAAAGTCATCAGCGAGCGCGGGTTTGTTTCTCCCATAGCGGAAGGCGCAATGTTCTACTACAAATATCATCTTGCAGGGACATTTTATGAAAACGGAAAGGAGATAAATAAAATTCAAGTTATGCCAAAACGCGAACACGACCCGGTTTTTCGCGGATACATTTATATATGTGAAAACACATGGCGCATTCACAGCACCGATTTATATTTGGTGAAAGATGCGGGCATTCAGTTTGTGGATACGCTGCGAATCAATCACGTTTATCTTCCTGTAAAAACTTCTGCCCAGGAAGATGTGTGGATGCTTTTCTCAAATAAACTCACTTTTACTTTTTCCATTCTCGGCTTCAAGGGAAATGGAGTTTATGTCAGCGTGAATTCAAAATATAATTTGAAAACAGATTTCTCGGTGAAGAATCCGATGCCGCAACAAACAAATTTTCTACCTGCTACTGCAATTACAAAAAAGGAAGCGAAAGAAAAAAAGAAAGAAGCAAATGTTGAGAAAAAAGTTTTCGGGGCGGAGGAAATGAAAGTGAATGACGATGCGAATAAAAAAGATTCTGTGTATTGGAAAGAAATCCGCCCGGTACCGTTAACTTCCGAAGAAGTTTTTGACTATAAAAAGAAAGACAGCATCCAAGTAGTGCATGAATCAAAACCATTTTTAGATTCGGTGGATAAGAAGACAAATAAATTTCATGCATCCGATTTGCTTTTTGGATATTCTCATAGCAACCGCTATAAGAAAAGAGATGTTTCATTTTCCCCGCTGATTGAAAACGTGCAGTTCAACACCGTGCAGGGCTGGGTGGGCGCGATGGAATTAAGCATAGCAAGAAAATATAAATTGGAAAAAAGATTTGTAAAAAAGTTTTCTGCATCTTACGGATTTTCTGACCAACGCTGGAATGGCGCAGGAGAATTGCGCTACTACTACAACCCGAAAAAAATTGCTTCGGCAGATTTGAAATCTGGATTGCAAACTGTTCAGTTTTTTTCTCCGAATGCTGCTTCCTTCCGCGAAAATCAATCGCTGCCTATTTCACCGTTCATAAATTCACTTTATAGTTTGCTCGATGAAAGAAATTATGCAAAGCTTTTTGAAAAAAAGTTTTTGGAAGTTTCACACAGCTCAGAAATTGTGAATGGATTTTTTCTTAAGACAGCATTGGAATATGACGACCGCTCCCCGCTGAAGAACGCAACTAATTTTTCTTTTGTAAAAAAATCACAAACAACTTATACATCGAACGGCCCGCTTAATCCAAAAAATGACAGCACGTTTTCTTTTTTACAGAATCAACTGTTCGAGTTCAGCATTAATGTGCGCATCCGTTTCGGACAAAAATATATTACGCGCCCCGATGAAAAATGGATTTCGGGTTCGAAATATCCTACTATATATATAAAGTACCGAAAAGCAATTCCAAATCTCTTCGGCTCGGATATGAATTATGATTTTGCAAAACTCAGCGTGAGCGATGAAGTGGATATGAAACTTTTTGGGAAATCACAATATATTATTTCTGCAGGGAAATTTCTGAACGCGGCAACTATTTCTTTCATGGATTACAATCACTTTTTCGGAAATCAAACTATTTATTCTAATTTTTCATTCACAAGTTTTCAATTGCTCGATTATTATTATTACAGCACGAAAAATTATTTCATTGAAGCGCATTACGAACATAATTTCTCGGGATTTATTTTAAATAAATTTCCATTGCTGAGAAAATTAAAGTTGAATGAGTTGGCCGGTATTCACTTTCTTCATACAGAAAAAATTTCCGGTTATACCGAAGTTTTTTTCGGAATTGAGAAATTTAATTTTGCGCGGGCAGATTTTGTAATGGCATTTTCAGACCAAAGAAAAATTTTCTCCGGAATAAGAGTGGGATTAAAATTAAGCAGATAATATGTGTCCGATTGTTTCCTATTATTAAATTTGTTTTCTTATGAAATATCCGAATTCCATTTCTTCCAAACTTCCCAAAGTCGGCACAACAATTTTTACTGTGATGAGCGCGCTCGCAAATGAGCACAAGGCAATTAATCTTTCGCAGGGGTTTCCGAATTTTAATGTGAATTCAAAATTAATTTCTCTTGTTAACCAAAAAATGAAAGAGGGATTAAATCAGTACGCGCCTATGCAGGGAGTTCCGCAGTTGCGCGAAGTGCTTTGCGGGAAGATGGAAAAACTTTACGGAGCAAAATATCATCCTGACAAAGAAATAAATATTACTTCAGGAGGAACACAGGCAATTTATTCTGCGCTCACAGCCGTGATACGCGAAGGCGATGAAGTGATTGTGATTGAGCCTGCATACGATTGTTATGTTCCCGCGATTGAACTCAACGGAGGGATTCCAATTTATATTCAGTTAAAACCTCCGCATCATAAAATCGACTGGAACGATGTGAAGAAAGTTATTTCTCCGCGCACAAAAGTAATTATGATAAATACTCCTCATAATCCAATGGGCTCGGTGATGAGCGCGAACGATATGAAAGAGCTGGAAAAAATTGTGAAGGGCACGAACATTATCATCATCAGCGATGAAGTATATGAGCATATAATTTTTGACGGACTGAAACACGAAAGCGTTTGCAAATATCCGCGCCTCGCGGAAAGAAGTTTCGTGATTTTTTCTTTCGGGAAAACGTATCACGCCACCGGATGGAAAATGGGTTATTGTTTCGCTCCGGAAAATCTGATGACGGAATTCCGAAGAGTGCATCAGTTTATTGTTTTCACTTCCAACACTCCGTTTCAGCACGCGCTGGCAGAATACATCAGCGATTGCGATGACTACAATGAACTCTCAGAATTTTACCAGGCAAAACGGGATTTTTTTCTGAAGCAGTTGAAGGGCTCGCGTTTTAAATTTGTTCCCGCATCGGGCTCTTATTTTCAATTGCTCGATTACAGCGCGATCACAAATGAAAAAGATACTGACTTCGCTGTGAGAATGACAAAAGAAAACGGAGTGGCAAGCATTCCCACTTCTGTTTTTTATCACAAGCCAATTGATAATAAACTTTTGAGATTTTGTTTTGCTAAGACCGATGAAACATTAAAAAAAGCCGCAGAGAAATTATGCAGGATTTAAAAATTACAATCATACAATCTAATCTTCACTGGGAAAATATTGAGGCGAACCTCAAAATGTTTTCAGAAAAAATTTCTTCCATCAAAGAAGAAACTGATTTGGTTGTTCTGCCGGAAATGTTCAGTACGGGTTTTACTATGAATAATAAATTTCTTGCGGAAAAAATGAATGGAAAAACTTTGAACTGGATGAAGCAAATGGCAAAAGAAAAAAATTGCGTTGTAACCGGAAGTGTAATTATCGAGGAGAAAAAAAAATATTACAATCGTTTAATCTGGATGCCTCCAAGCGGCAAATACAAAACGTATGACAAGCGGCATTTGTTCCGCTATGCCGGAGAAGAAAAATATTATTCAGCAGGAAAAAAAAAATTAATTGTGGAATTGAATGGCTGGAAAATTTGCCCGATGGTTTGTTATGATTTGCGTTTCCCGGTATGGATTCGGAATAAAATAAAAAAAGACCCTTCGACTTCGCTCGGAATGACAGCCGAATATGATTTATTATTGTTCGTTGCGAATTGGCCTGAGCGCAGAAATCACCCATGGAAAACTTTGCTGATGGCGCGCGCTATGGAAAATCAATCTTATGTTATCGGAATAAATCGGGTAGGTAATGACGGAAATAATATTTATCACTCAGGAGATTCTGCAGTGATAAATTTCAAAGGAGAAATCATCAGCAAAACTCCAGCGCACGAAGAATCCATCGAGACAATTACAATTTCAAAAAAAGATTTAGACGATTGGCGAAAAAATTTTCCTGCATGGATGGACGCGGATAAATTCAAACTGCTTTAAACAACAATTTCATCGAAGTACGAAAAAATACAATGCGAACTTACGAACTGCGAACAATTCGTACTTCGTAGATTCGTAAAAGTTCGTACTTCGGTGATGTCACTCGGCTTTCCATTCCAATTCCAAATCCCAGTTTGAACGAATCGTAATCGGATTGGAATAATAAATTACGGTTTCCGGTTTTCGTTTCTGCAAATAATTTCCGGTTGTCCAATTATCGTCTCCGTTTTTATCGTAGATAATTCGAATTTTATAAGAGCCGGGGGGAAGAAAAGTGTACATGAAAACTTCTTTATCGGAATTTGCATAATCAACTATTTCTCCTTTCTCGTTCATCAGTTGTAAAATATATTTGGTTTGATTTTTAATTTTCAAAGTTAATTTCAATGTGCCATAATATTTTTCTTCCTGTGTTTTGAAATTAATTTTTATGGTGTCGTTCTTCAACCCGAAAATATCCGTAAAAGTTGCGGGAGGAATGAATAATTTATAGGAAGAATCCTGATTCAGAGGAAAACTGAAAAAGAAATTTCTTTTTACTTCATCAGAAAACTTTTCATTCGTATAGTTTATTTTTTTATCTCCTGCAGAAAGATTTATTAAATCCGGTTTTGCCTCTTTAATCGGATGATTAAACTTGATGATTACATCTTTTTTATAGTCGAATGGCTTGTCTTTGCTCACATTTAAAAAAGGAATCAACATCCATTTATTTCCACGGGCTGAGATTTTAGTTATCTCAGGTGTAATCGGGCGCAAGCGAACTGTGTCAAGATTTTTTCCCTTCTCCGAAACAATTATTTTTAAAGTATCTTTTATATCTCCGGCAAACCAGTAATGAAGCGTATCTTTCTCTTTTGAGAATTCATAGACAACATTTTCTTTTGACTCATTAGAAAGAAATTTTAATTGCAAGGAATCTGCGCGCTTCGAGAATGAAAAAACAATATGCCCGCGCTCTGCGAAAGTTGCTTTTTTCAGTTTTTGTTTTACTGGCTCTTCCTTGAACAAAATTAAATTCAATGAAGTGTTCCCGGAAATTTTTATCAGCGTGTCGGAAAATCCGATGAGTTCTTCAGGAGAATCATAGAGATAATTCGAATTAATATCTTTCAGCGCGAATGCTTTGTATGTGCCCGCTCGAATGTTATTTATTTTATAAGAACCATCGGCATTTGTTTTTCCAAAGTAAGACGGAAGTTTTTTATACGGCACCGAATCATCGTAAGAATCGTAAAGCATCACAAGAATTCCTTTATCCGTTTTCCCATCGAAAGCATTTTTTACTGTGCCAGAAAGTTTCAGCGAGTCAATATAATTTCCGGTGGAGAAAACATATTGAAAATCTTCCAGCATATTTCCCTCTGTGAAATCGCGTATAGAATTTCCGAAATTAAAAGTGTAAGTGGTGTTTTTCTTCAGCGTATCTTTCACTTCAATCAAAAGCATTTTGCCTTTTGCTTTCACATCAGGCTGAATATTCATAGGAGGAGAAATGAGTAACTGCTTTTGCAAATCGCCAACCTGGATGTACTCATTAAAAACAATCGCAATATTTTTCGCGGAGAAATTTTTTGCAGCGCTGTCAGGAATATATTTTACTGCGCGGGGCGGTCTGGTGTCTTTCGGACCTCCGGAGGGATTTACAATTTGCGCACAACTAAAAAAAAACAATGAGACAATAAAACAATAAAACAATTTGAAAATGATATTCGGAAAATTTTTCATCTTCAAACTTTTACTAACCGGGAAATTAATTCAGAAACTTCTTCCAGATATATTTTATCCGTCTCATCAAAATCATTCAACTTGTTCGAATCAACATCGAGTATGGCAAAAACCTCTCCGTTGTTGAAACAAGGAACTACAATTTCCGATTTTGAATCTGCACTGCAGGCAATGTGGTTGGGAAATTTTTCCACGTCATCAACTATAATTGCTTTTTTTTCTTTCCACGCAGTTCCGCAAACTCCTTTGCCGAATGAAATTCTCGTGCAAGCCACCGGACCCTGAAACGGGCCGAGCACTAATTCATTTTGTTTTGCGAAATAAATTCCCACCCAGAAAAAATCCATTCCATATTTCAGCGCACTCATGATGTTTGAAACATTCGCGATAAAATCTTTTTCACTTTCCACCAGCGCTTTGATTTGCGGAAGAAGCGATTCGTATTTTTCTTTTTTAGTTGCGCCTGAAACAAGAATGGATTCTGACATAGCGGCAAAGATAAGATTAGTGCGCCATCGTAGTGGCGATTGTTGCAATGCTCACTTTTGTGTCGGGCACTTCCAGAATTTTATTCGCGCATGCTTCGAGTGTTGCTCCGGTTGTCACCACATCGTCCACGAGCAGCACATGCTTGCCGCGAATTTTTTCAGGGAAAATTACTTTGAAAATTTCTTCTACATTTTTCCATCGGGCAAAGCGGGATTTTTTTGTCTGCGTTTCAGAAGCGTAAGTCCGGATTAAAATTTCACCGGAAGATTCCGCGCTCATGGATTCGGCAATTCCCTGCGCGAACGTTTCGCTTTGATTGTAGCCGCGCTTTTTAAATTTCTTCGGATGAAGCGGGACAGGAATGACCACATTCGCGGATGAAAACATCGGAGCCATTTTTAATTCCTTGCCGTAATATTTTCCGAGCGTGTTGCCGATTTCTTTTTTACCGCGATATTTCAACTGGTGAATCAAATGCTGCACTTTGCTTCCTTTGCTGAATGAATAAAGCGATGACGCGGAATAAATAGTTGTTCTTCCCCAGAAAAGTTTCACCACCGGATTGTCGGTATATAAATGAAAATTTGTTTTCGGCAAATGATAGAGGCAATACGTGCAAATGCTTTCTTCCGTCTTGAATAAACTTTTTCCGCATGCCGCGCACACTTTCGGAAAAATCAGCGAGAGAAAATCGTTTAACATGAATTTAATAACTTCGCTTTACAAAGATTAACATAAATGTCCGAATCACAAAATTCACCTGAGCGAAAAGAAAAAAAGAAAAGCGAATGGCTTTATCTCATTCTGCTTTTGTTTTTGCTCTGCTCGAACGGAGCGTTCGGCTGGTTATGGTGGAAGGATAAGGGAAGATTGCAAATCATCACTGTGGAAAAAGAAAATGTGGAGAAAGATGCGGAGATTGTGAAACAGGAACTCATCGCGCTGAAAGCCGAATATGAAAATCTGAAAGTGGACAACAAGACCATGCAGGCAAATATTGAAGAGAAGAAAAAAGAAATTGAGGAACTTCAAAAAATTGCCGCGAAGCATAAAGACGATGCGTACATCATAGCGAAACTGAAACGCGAAACGCAAACGCTCCGCGACATCATGCAGCATTTTGTGCACGAGATTGATTCGCTGCATACATTAAATAATAATGTGATTGCCGAACGCGAAACGGTGAAGAAAGAATTGAAAACGGAAAAAGAAAAAACCACTCAACTTACAAAAGAAAAAGATGATTTGCAGAACACGGTGAACATTGCGAGCATGTTAAAAGCGGTGGATTTGACTGTAGAAGGAATCACGGAAAAGAAAGGAGGAAAAAAAGAAGTGGAAACTAAAAAAGCAAAACGCACCGACAAAATAAAAATAAAACTTACGCTGGCAGAAAATCCTGTAGCGAAAAAAGGCGAGCACATAGTTTATGCGCGCATTGTTACGCCCGATGGAAAAGAACTCACGCAGTCGGATGATTCAACGCATATTTTTTCTTTCGGAAAATCGAAGGGCTATTGGGCAACGAAAAAAAACGTGAACTATGAAAATGAAAACACCGAAGTCATCATGTATGCGCACGCGAAGCAAGGAGATAAATTCATTAATGGAAAATATATTGTCGAAGTAAACGCGGATGGCAACACCATCGGAAGTACAACACTTGAACTGGAATGAGAAAGAATTTTTTTCTTTTCCTTTTAACTTCGTCCTCTCTCTTTACCAGCCCGCTCGAAAAAGGTTTTGAGGCGCTGAAGATTTACAATTACTTCGAAGCGAAAAAACTTTTTACGAGTTCATTGCGACATCATCTTTCAGGCGCTTCGTATGGGCTGAGCATAATTTTTTACCGCAACGATAATCCGTTTTACAATATTGATTCCGCGTATAAATATATTCTGATTTCAGAAAAAAAATTTAAAACAGATTCTCCGAAAGAGAAGGAAAATCTTTCCAAGCTCAGCATTAATCAGAAAGCAATCGAAGAGCAAAAAGAAAAAATTATTCAGCGCGCGTTTGAAAAAGCAAAAACAGAAAATTTGGTAGAAACATATAATTGGTTTATCAAAAATTTTTCACACGATGAATTAAAGAAGCAAGCAACTGCGCTTCGAAACAAAGTTGCTTTTGAAAATGCCAAGAAGGCAAACACTGCGCAGGCATATAAAGATTTTATTTCCACCTATCCTGATGCGGAAGAAATCAAAGATGCGAAATGGCTCTATGATTTCACACTATTCAATTCCATGACGAAGCCCAACAACATGGAAACCTATGAAGAGTTCATAAAAAAATTTCCGAAGAGCCCGTACCGTTTGCAGGCGCAAGACAGCGTGTTTACCTATTCGACTCGAGGCGAAAGCATTGAAGAATATCGCACGTTCATAAAAAAATTTCCCGACAACCACAATGTGAAAATTTCCTGGGAAAAAATTTATTCCCTCTCCACGTTGGATTTTACTCCGAAGGCATTTCAGAATTTCCTTTTTGATAATCCGGATTTCCCCGATAAAGAAAAAGTGAAAGCAGATTTGCTCCGCGCGAAAATGAATTTACTGCCGGTTGTTCAGGATGGAAAATGGGGATTCATTGATTCGCTCGGCAACATGCAGATTCCGCCAACGTATGATTGGGCGGATGAATTTTCGGAAGGCGCTGCGGCTGTAACGCGCAATGAAAAATCGGGCTACATCAACAAGGCGGGAAATATTTTTATTCCGCTTTCTTATGATGAAACAAATTCATTTCATAATGGAATGGCGGTGGTGAAAAAAGAAAATAAGTCCGGGCTCATTTCAAAAACAGGAAAACAAATTCTTCCCCTTGAGTTTGAAGATATCAGCGGAAATGAAGGTGAAGAAAAAATTTTGCTCGCGCTGAAAGAAGGCGTTTACAACTATTTTGATTCGAAAGGAAAACTTCTGACAGGGGGAAAATTTGAGAAGGCGGGAGATTTTTCTTCCGGCAGAGCGTACATTGTTCAGAACGGTCAGTATGGTTTCATCAACCGCAAAGGAGAAATAATTATTCCTGCCGTTTATAATTGGGCGGAGAGTTTTAAACCGAACGGAACAGCGCGCGTGAAACTTGCAGATAAATTCGGAATGATTGACACGAGCGGAAAATCCATTTTGCAATGCGAGTATGACCGCATTGATGATTTTTCCGAAGGGCTTGTGCTGGTGGTGAAAAATAAAAAGTTTGGCTTCGCGGATGAAAAAGGAAACAGCGTCATTCCCATAAAGTTTGATTACTCTCCTGAAATTTCTGAGGTGAAAGGATTTCAAAACGGTTTGGCAAAGGTGGAGCAGAATAAAAAACGAGGGCTCATTAATAAATCCGGAAACAGTTATCTTCCTTTAGAATACGATGACATCCGGAATTTTTCAGAGGAACTTTGCGCGGTGAAGCGCGCAGGAAAATGGAGTTATATTTCGCGCGACAAAAAACAAAAAATAAATTTTCAGTTTGATTATGCCTGGGATTTTTCCGGTGACCTGGCGAGAGTGGAACAGAAAAAGAAAAAGGGATTCATCAATCAGAAAGGAGAATTTATTATTCCTGCAACGTACGATGAAGCCACCGATTTCAAAAATGGAATTTCTATTGCAACGTTAGCGGGGAAAAAAGGTGCGCTTGATTCATCGGGGAAAATTATTATTCCTTTCGAGATGGATGAAATCACTGAAGTTCATAGCGGAATTCTGAAACTGGAAAAAAATAATAAGACGGCTTACTTTAATCTTTCGCTTCAGAAACAAATCTGGACGGAAACAGGATTCTAAAAAGATAACATAATGCTAAAAACACGAATGTATGCGAATGATGCGAAAGTTTTATTCGCGACATTCCCTTCAATTCGCATAGTGCGCATTAGTTTAACATTCTTATGTTAACATTTCACAATTTTTAACTATATGTTTTCGTTAAGTATCCATAGTTTTGTTAAGGCATAAATTTTTAGTAAAGGAAAAATCATGGCTGAAGAAACACCCAAAGAAAATAAACCCAGGCGCGATAAACTCACGCTCTTTCTTCTGATTGTGATGACGCTTTCCTGCGCGGCATTCGCGTGGATGTACTGGAACCAGAAGCAGGAAAAAGAAACCGTAGTTACTGAAAATATTCAAATCACACAGGAGTCGGAAGAGGTAAAAAAAGATTTGAACCAGCTTCAAACGGAATATGGCGGATTGAAAACCGATGACGAAAGTTTGAAAAAAGAAATTGACGAGAAGAAAACAGAAATAGAAAAACTGCAGGCGGAGGCAGAGAAACATAAAAATGATGCTTACATTATTTCCAAACTGAAAAAGGAAACGAAAACATTGCGCGACATCATGCAGCATTTTGTGGTGGAGATTGATTCGCTGAACACAGCGAACAAAACGCTGACTGCCGAAAGAGATTCGGCAACTGTTCATTTGAAAACGGAAAAAGAAAAAAGCACTTCGCTGCTAACCGAAAAGGAAAAACTTTACAAAATGGGTTCCGCGCTCAAGGCGGGAAACATAAATGTGAAAGCATATAACGTGCGGGGAAAAGACCGGCAGTCGGAAACGAACAAAGCGAAGAAGACCGATAAGATTCAGGTTTCATTTACGTTGGCGGAAAATAAAATCGCACCTGCCGGCAGCAGAATAATTTATTTGCGAATGGTAACTCCCGATGGAAAAGAATGGACCGAAGCCGCAGATGCCGACCACATGTTCACCTTCAACGGCTCGAAAGGTTTTTACGCGGTGAAAAAATCCGTTCAGTACGATAACAACGAAACCGAAGTGGTACTCTCCGTAAAGAAAAAAGATACCGAAGAATTTGTTCCGGGAAAATACCTCATTGAACTCAGCGCTGAGAATACTTCGATAGGAAGCGCTTCGCTGGAACTTGAGTGAGTTTCAGGTTTCAGGTTGTGGAATAGTTTTTTATTCTTCCTCTGAAAAACTATTTCCGATGGAAAACCGCTATAAACATCCGCCTGTTTACAAACAGGTGTGGCTGCACTTGCCCGCCAAACAAAAACAGTTATCTTCGCTTCAGAAAATAAAATACAAGTACAAAGTAGTAAGTAGTGAGTATTATGAAAAAGTCAAAGCGCATTTTTCTTTCGTAATACTTAATACTTTCTACATAATACTTTCAAGGATGTTCAACTTAAAATCCAGTTCTATGGCAAATCCAAAAACAACGGAGGCACCTTCCGTAAATATTATTGGCGCGGGAACGGTAATTGAAGGCGACATAAAATCTGACAGCGACATCCGCATTGACGGAACGCTCAACGGTTCTTTAAACACAAATGGAAAATTAGTGCTCGGCTCCACGGGAATGGTGGACGGAGAAGTGAATTGCCAGAACGCAGATATTTCAGGAACCATCAACGGAAAAATAAAAGTGGGCGAACTGCTCGCGCTCAAAGCCACCAGCAAACTCACGGGCGATATTGTTACCAACAAACTGAGCATTGAACCGGGCGCGAACTTCAGCGGTTCGTGCGCGATGGCGGGTACTGTGCCGAACATTAATTTGGTGAGCAATGGAGCAGAAACCGCCAAAGAAAAAGCAGCCGCTTTCTGATTACGGAAAATATGCAGGGCTCACCATGCAGATGGCAGCCACCATTGCGCTGGGCATTTGGGCAGGAATAAAGTTAGACGGTTATTTCGGTTTTAAAAAATTTCCGATCTTTACTGTAACGCTTTCTCTCCTTTCGGTTTTTGTCGCCATGTATTTTGTGATTCGGAATGTCATGAAAAAATAAAAGATGCAGAAGGGAGTGTTCTTTGGCTGCAGAAACTGCAATGGCTCCGCCTTATTAAACAAGAGGACAAAGGGGTTATCGCCCAACAAAATACATTTCGATTTCTCCTTTGTTCTTGGCAGGAATTTTTCCTCGGAACTTGAATTCTAATCCTTCAAGGTTTTGAAAACCTTGAAGGATTTGGTAAGTTGCCCCTGAGATATTTATTTTTCCTGCTTCACCGGATGATTCCATCCTGCTTGCAGTATTTACTGTATCTCCCCAAATATCATAAGCAAATTTTTTATCTCCAACTACTCCAGCGGTAACAGGTCCGGAATGAATCCCCATCCTTAAACTCCATTTATTATTTTGTGAAATCATCCATTGCTGAATTTCCAATCCTGCATTCACAATATTCTCCGCGTGATTATTATTCGGTGTCGGTAATCCCGAAACGCACATGTACGCATCACCGATTGTTTTTATTTTTTCGATGTTGTACTTGGAAATAATTTCATCAAACTTTTTGAAAAGAAAATCTAATTCTGAAACCAATTCTTCGGCAGATAACTTTTCTGCAATAGTTGTGAATCCTTTGAAGTCGGTGAACATCACCGTTACGCTCTCATAATATTTTGGAGATGCTTTTCCTTTTTGCTTCAACTCTTTTGCTGTTTCAACGGGAAGAATGTTCAGCAAAAGTTTTTCTGATTTCTTTCTTTCTCGGAAAATAAAGATGGAAAGAAAAACAACAATCAGCAATCCGCCAACCACTGACCAAATCACAATCTTCTGCCGGTTGAGTTGTGCGTCTTGTAATTCTTTGTCCTTATTCAATAAAGTAATTTGCTGTTCTTTTTTTTCGGTTTCGTATTTGGTTTGCATTTCGGCAATTTGCTTTGAGGATTCTTCGTTGAGTAAACTGTCTTTTGTATCTGAATAAAGTTTATGAAACTCATAGGCATTTTTATACTCTTTTTTCTTTTCAAAAATCTGAGATAAACTGTTGCAGGCATTTTTTATCCACTCTCTTGAAGTGATTTCTTTGGCGGCATCCAATCCTTTTTTAAAATATTCGATTGCCGTTTCATCGTTTCCGTTTTCTTCATAAGCAACTCCTAAATTTACATACGAAGAAGCGATTCCCTCCTTATCGTTAATTTCCTGATGCAGTTTGAGCGCTTGCAAATGATAGTCGAGCCCTTTTTCTTTTTTCCCGAGTTCTGCATAAATGCTTCCTATATTATCCAGCGCCATGGCTTCGCCTTTTTTATCGCCAAGTTCCTGGCGCAATTTCAATCCTTTATTTATGTAATCGAGCGCCTTGTCCGGTTCTTTCCTCTGCAGATAAATACTTCCGAGATTATTTAATGCATGTGACATTCCCTCCTTATCTCCGATTTCTTTTTCTATCTGAAGCGCTTTTTCAATATACTCAATGGTTTTGTCATACTCTCCCCTGCTGAAATAAACTCCTCCGATATTATTATAGGTGGCGGCAATGGCTTTTTTATCTCCGACCTCTTCGCGAAGGGCGAGCGCGCGGAAATTAAGTTCGAGGGCTTTGGAATGGTTGCCCTGCATGTATTGAATTCTTGCAAGATTGAAAACAGAGGCGGCAATCAAACTCTTTTCCTGAAGTTGCTCGCGTATTTTCAGCGCACGCGAATGATATTCTTCCGCTTTGTCAAGTGCGCCCAATTCTATGAAAGCATTTCCAAGATTTGAGTATGCAAATGAAATTCCTTTTTTATATTCTGACTTTTCGGAAAGTTCCAATGCCCGCTGCGCATATTCAATGGACTTGTCCGGATAAACTTCTTCGTAGGAAAGCGCATTCAATATATTGGCTTTAGCAGTATCTTCTTTCGCAGTTTTCAAAATGTTTTGCAAAGAATCTGTTTTGCTTTGCCCGGCAAAACAAAAATTGCAGATACTAAAAAAAATAATATGAAAATAATTTCGCATGAAAGAAAAACAAGTATAGAAAAAAGAGTTCATTGATTTGCTGAGCTGCCGGAAAAAGTTTGGAGATGCAGGATGCTTGGCAAGAAAAAAAATCCAAAAACGCTATTTCTTAAACTGTATGCTGCTTTATGATTTTTGAGTCGGGTGCTTTTTATTACCTTTATGTTGTTTTTGACGCAACTTTTCGCCCGGTTTGTTCGTCTTAAGGTTTAGGATACATGAAAATACTTTTTCATTCATTTCTTACTGCTTTTATTTTTTCGGCAAGAAAAATATTTTTTCTTTCCCTGCTTGTCATCCTGAGCGAAGTTGAAGGGTTGTTTGCCCAGCCCGATACGTGGATGAAAAAGGCGGATATGATAACCATTGGCGCTGCTCCCCGCAACCGCGCAGCAGGAATGGCTATTAACGGAAAAGGATATATTGGAACAGGGTGGAATGGCTCAACTTATTTTACAGGATGGTGGCAATACGACCCTGTAAAAGATTCCTGGGCTGTGGATACGGCTTTTACCGGCAACGCCAGAAACAGAACGCAATATTTTTCTTTAAACGGAAAAGGATATGTGATAATGGGTCAGGATGGTAGTTCTCTTTTTACAGGAACCTATGAATTTGATGCGGCACTTCATTCATGGAAAACAGTAAATTCTTTTTCTCCCAAGAGATATTCCGGTGTGGGATTTACTGTCGGAAATTATGGTTATGTATGCACCGGTTTCGACTTTGGTAATGTTTACTACAATGACCTCTGGCAATACGACCAAGCCACAGATTCGTGGTCACAGAAAGCATCTCTTCCCGGCTTGGCAAGATATTCTGCCGTTGTATTTTCAATCGGCAATTATGGTTATGTGGGAACAGGATGGAGTTCTTTGAATTTTGCTTTGAATGATTTCTGGCAATACAACCCGCTTACAAATACCTGGTCGCAAAAGGCAAATGTTCCCGGTCCCGCACGGGTAATGGCTTCCGGGTTTTCCATCGGGAATAAAGGATATATGGGATTGGGTTATAAAGGGAGCGGCTTCAGCAATAACACCTACAGCGATTTTTACGAATACAACCCGATTAACGATACGTGGGTGCCGCGCGCAAACTTTGTTGGCGGGCAGCGATGCGGAGCCGTTGCTTTTACTATTAACGGGGAAGGATATATCGGAACCGGCTCGGTGGGATATGACAGCGCATTTGTAAGCGACCTTTGGAAATACACCCCCGCCAACATTCCCGTTACCACTTTTCAAAAAACTTACGGGGGCACCAGCGATGATGCCGACTCGCTGAAAATGCCTTCGGGAAGGCAGACAGCCGATGGAGGATATGTGATTGTTTCTTCCTCGAAAAGTTTTACTTCCACTTCTGATTTGTATGTTGTAAAAACCGATAACATTGGCAATATACAATGGAGCAACCGATATGGAAATACAATAGGAGATGATTTTGGATACGATATAACGCAAACCACCGATGGAGGATATATTCTCAGCGGACAGTATAAGCCCTTTCTTTCTCCTGCCGCCTATCTTATTAAACTGAATTCATCCGGAGGAATAACCTGGAGCCACGCGCAGGGAACCGCGCTTGCCTATGCCGCCAATGTGATTGACCAGAATGTGGATGGCACCTATATTGCTGCGGGCGCAAGAGGAGGCGGAATCAATAAAGATGTTCTGCTGAGCAAATTTGACGGCTCGGGCAATTTGCAGTGGAGCAAACAATACGGCTCCACGCTTTCCGATAACGAAGCATTTTCCATTCAGCGCATGTCCAGTGGAAATTATATTGTGAGCGGGCATACCAACCAGGCAGGCAACTACGATGCTTTCTTTATCATTGCCGACCCCAACACAGGCATCGGCACATCGCTTGTTTTTCCTTCCGCCAATAACGATTACCATGCCTGGGCGGATGAAACCCAGGACGGAAATATTATTATTGCCGGCTCCACGCAGGTTGCCGCAAACGGGCTGGATGTGTTTGTGCTGAAATGCAGCACGAACGGGAACATCACCGGCTTTTGGTCAAACACCTACGGGGGAAGCAAAGCCGATGTGGCGCGCTCTGTTATTCCTACCTACGATGGCGGCTATGCTGTTGCCGGCTTTACCAAAAGTTTCGGCTTTGGCGATAACGATGCCTTCCTGCTGAAATTAAATTCTGCAGGGCAGAAACAATGGCTTAAAACGTATGGCGGCACGGGCGATGACCGCGCCAACAATGTAATTGAAACAGGTGATGGAGGATTTGCCATCTTCGGCTATACGAGAAGTTTCGGCAAAGGCGGTTCGGATATATGGTTCATCAAAACAGATAGTTTGGGAAACGCGGGCTGCAGCCAGCAATCCCCTTCTCCCTCAACAAATAGTTTTGTTGTATCTGCTTCCGGTTCGCTTACGGCATCAAGTATAACAAATACCATTACGCCCACAACAACTACAAATACCGTATCCACCACCTCCATCAAGCAATGCATCAACTGCACCTTTCCGATTACCCTCAGCCAAACCGACAATAAATGTTTTGGCTATTGCAACGGCACAGCAACGGTAATTAATGCGAGCGGTGCGCCTCCGTTTACGTATGTCTGGAGCAACGCAGCCACCACTTCGGCAATCTCCAACCTCTGTGCAGGAAATTACATTGCCACCGTTACCGATGCCAACGGCTGCGTTGCCGTTGACTCGGTAAAAATTCTTGAGCCCCCGCAACTGCTTATAAATAATCTGCCGGATACAATTAATATTTGCAAAGGAGATACTGCTTTTATAAACGAAAGCATTTCGGGCGGAGTTCCGCCTTATACTTTCAGTTGGTCGCCTTCCTTGGCGCTAAGTTGCACGGCTTGTCCAACGCCCGCTGCCAATCCTGCTTCCACACAAAGTTATGTCCTGACTGTAACCGACAGTAATTCCTGCGGGGCGAAAGATACAGTAGTGGTGGCGGTGCATAGCGTTTCAGTAACTACTACCGGAAATAAAATTATCTGCGCGGGAAAAAGCGCAACGCTGGGCGCAAGTGGCGCGTCAAACTATGTCTGGTCGCCTGCAACAGGATTAAGCAATCCGAACATTTCAAATCCTGTTGCCAACCCTTCGGCAACTACCACTTATACGGTAACCGGCACGGATGCAATTGGCTGTACGGGAACAAACACGGTGAGTGTAACAGTGCTTTCAAATCCTTCCGCAACTATTGCTGCCAATCCGAGCACGGCTATGATTTGCAGCGGAAAAAGTATTTTGCTCACGGCTTCGGGAGGAATTACGTATTCCTGGAGCACCGGGCAATCCACCGCTTCGATTACTGTTTTTCCCACGCTCACCACCGCTTACACCGCCACCGTTACAAATTCCAGCGGCTGCACGGCAACGGCTACAAAAACAGTAACGGTGAATCCTGTTCCGATTCCCAGTTTTTCCGTAACGAATGTGTTGTGCAATTTGCAATGCAACGGAAAAGCAATTGCAACCGCCACCACCACTCCGGCTTATACTTATTCATGGAACCCGGGCGGACAAACTACTTCTGCCGCTACGGGTCTCTGCGCGGGAAATTATTCCGTTACCATCACCGATGGAAAGGGCTGCACCGCCACCGGCACAACCAGCGTTACTCAGCCGGCAGCGCTTGTCTTAGCCAACACTATCGGCAATGCCGGCTGCACCTGCGATGGAAGCATTTCGGAATCGCCTTCGGGGGGAACTCCGCCTTATACTTATTTGTGGAATCCCACCGGGCAAACCACCAGCGCTATTTCCAATTTATGCGGAGGAAATTATTCCGTTACGGTTACCGATAACAACGGCTGCAAGCAAACACAATCTCTTTCCGTTTCGCAATCAACCACTGTTACGGTAGGAATTTCTCCCCCCTCGCAAACCATTTGCAGCGGAACCGTCACTTCGCTTTCGGCTTCTGCAAGCGGAAACGCTTTGTACTCGTGGAATATAGGGCAGACAACCACTTCGGTGAATGTTTCGCCAACTTCCACTGCCACTTATTCTGTGTTTGTAACGAACGGCACTTGTTCGGCAACCGCAACGGCAACAGTAAATGTTGTGCCAACGCCAACAGTTGCAATCGGTGGGCCTTCTTCAATTTGCATGGGGCAAACCATAACGCTCAATGGCAGCGGCAACGGAAGTTATTCCTGGAGCAACGGACAAACTACCCCGCTCATTGTTGTGTCGCCCACTTCTTCCACGCAATATTCGCTTACGGTAACTTCGCCTTCTTATACTTGTTCCGCCACTGCCGTTCATCCGGTTTCGATTGTTGCAAATCCGAATGCCTCCATTGCCTCCACGTATTCGGTGATTTGCGCGGGCGTTGCCGTGGACACGCTCATCGCTTCGGGCGGAGTGAATTATTCGTGGACATCTTCTCCCGCTTCTCCTCTTCCGAATAATGATACGGTGCTGGTCAGCCCGGATGTAACCACCAGTTATACGGTGTTTGTTGGAAACGGAAGCGGATGCTTTGGCATTTCCACTTTTACACTGACTGTAATTCCCGGCTTCAATCCGCCCATTGTCTCTCCGCAAAATTCTTCTTACTGTTTGGGTGATTCCATTCTTCCGGTGGTGGCAACTCCTTCGGCTTCGGCAACCGTTGTGTGGGTGGATACGCTGGGAACTATTGTACAGGTTGGAAATACTTATTTCCCTCCGCAAAACCTGCCGGTGGGAACGTATTCGATTTACTGCGTGCAGGGAACCGGTGCGCAGTGCGCAAGTTATCCCACTATTGTAACGGCAACCATTCACGCGCTTCCGAATGCCGATGCGGGAAGCGACATTACGATTTGCAGCGGGCACACCGCGCAATTAACTGCAAGCGGGGGCACAACTTATTTATGGAGTCCGCCAACGTATTTGAGTTCGGTTACCGATGCAAGCCCGGTGTCTTCTCCCGATTCCGCCATTGCTTATCAGGTGATTGTTGCCGATGTGAATAATTGCCGCGATACCGACAGCGTAAATGTTTTTGTAATTGTCAACGATACCTGCGGCATTCATATTTACAATGTGCTTTCGCCTAACGGAGACGGGCACAACGATACGTGGTGGATTGACGGAATAAATTTATTCGATGATAACTTCGTGGAAGTTTTCAACCGATGGGGAAGTTCCGTGTGGCACGGGAAAAATTACGACAACAAAACGGTTTACTGGCACGGGCAGAACGAGCAGAACCAGCCGCTTCCCGCAGGCACTTACTATTACGTGATTGACATTAAAACTGAAAAGCGCCATACCGGCTGGGTGGAATTGCTGCGATGATTATTTTTGCGGATGCAGCGCAATAAATTTTTTCTTCCGCTTGTTTGTTTTCTTTTCTGCATTGCCTTTTTTCTCTGGACGGATTCAGCAATTGACCCGGCTCTGCCGCTGCGCCAAACGTATGTGTCGGTTTTACTTCTCGCCCTCTGCGCATTTTTTTCGCTGAAGAAAATTCCCTTCGTGTTTTTTCCTCTTCTGAAAAAATCAAAAGCGCTGTGGCTGCTCAGCGGCTATGTGCTGGTTTGCGTGCTTTCGCTTTTATCTGCAAAAAATAGTTCATTGGGAATTTACGAAGCAAGCAAGGCGCTGCTTTTTTATTTGCTCGTTCTTTTTTTCTGCGCTATGTGTTTTCTCTACAAAGAAAATTTTTTCTGCCGAAGAAAAATTCATGGCGGGCGCGCTGCTCTGGGGAATTTTATGCTTTGCGGTGGTTTCGTGTTTTTCTTTTCCGAAAGAGCGGATGGAACATTTGCTGCTGTTAAGTATGCTCGGAGCGCCTCTGATTTTTCTTTTTCATAAAAATAATTTCGCGGCAGCAGCGCAAGCACAGCAGAAAAGTATTCGGATAAATTTTCCGGCAATGATTGTTCTTTTTTTCATTGCGGTTGTGAGCGCCTTCAACCTGAGAGGAGAAATGCATGCAAAGAAAGCAGAGCAGTTTCGCCTTGAAGGAAATTTTCAAAAGACAATTGACGAGGCATTGCTTGCAAAAAACTTTTTCTTCAACACCACGCCTATGGGAATCCCCGCGGATTTTTATGCGGGTATCGGAAATTACCAGTCGGAAAATTACCGGCAGGCAATTTCTTTTTTTCAGTCCTCGCTTGCATGCGCGCCTTATCATTTACTCTCGCTTCATTTCACGGGCACGTGTTACGGAATGCTGGGCGATGAAAAATCTGCCGTAAAGTATTACCGGCAGGCGCTGGAAATTTCAGACGACCTCGACTATTCAAAAATAAATCTGGCAATGAGTTATTACAACCTGAAACAATACGAAGATGCTTTTACTGCGCTGGCGGCAATAACTGATACGAGCGTTATCAAATCAAATGCGGAAAGCGTGAAAGCCATTTTGCAGCGCCCGGAAAACGCAAAGCAAATGAACTTTTCCCCCGGCAAGCCCGTCCTTGAGAGTTTTAAGGAAATAAGGCAGATAAATAAAATTCACTAACCTGTTGGCTGAAAGAAAAATTAATTACATATTTGCTGAAACCTTTAAGCAACTTTTTGCGTTCAAAAAGCGTCTTTCATTTTAACTTATACTTCCCTCATGAAAAAATATGTATCCTCCCTTTTACTTTTTACTTTTTACTTTTTACTTTTTACTTGTGCCTTCGCGCAGGCGCCCCAGGGAATCAACTACCAGGCGGTGGCGCGCGATGTGAATGGAAATCCAATAGCCACGCAAACAATTTCCATTGAATTCAAAATTCATCAAACTACTTCGGGCGGAACAGTGGTGTATGATGAAACCCAAAGCAAAACCACGAACCAGTTCGGTTTGTTCACAGCAGTTATCGGACAAGGAAGTTGTATTGTTTGTCCTTTTTCGGCAATCGCATGGGGAAGCGATATTTATTTTCTCGAAGTATTTGTAAATGGAAACAACATGGGGAATTCCCAATTCATGTCCGTTCCTTATGCGCTTAACTCTCTTAATCCAGGTCCTGCTGGCGCTACCGGTCCGACTGGCGCAGCAGGTTCGAACGGAAGCAACGGAACAACCGGTCCGACTGGCGCAGCAGGTTCGAACGGCACAAATGGAGTAACCGGTGCAACAGGCGCAGCAGGAACTAACGGTACAAATGGAGTAACAGGTGCAACAGGCGCAGCAGGAACTAACGGAAGTAACGGAGCAACCGGTCCAACAGGTGCAGCAGGAACAAACGGCACAAATGGTGTCACGGGCGCAACAGGTGCAGCAGGAACTAACGGTAGCAACGGAGTAACAGGTGCAACAGGCGCAGCAGGAACTAACGGCACAAATGGAGTAACAGGCGCAACAGGCGCAGCAGGAACTAACGGCACAAATGGAGTAACAGGCGCGACTGGCGCAGCAGGAACTAACGGAAGTAACGGAGCAACCGGTCCAACAGGTGCAGCAGGAACAAACGGCACAAATGGTGTCACGGGCGCAACAGGCGCAGCAGGAACTAACGGCTCTAATGGAGTTACGGGAGCAACTGGCGCTGCGGGAACAAACGGTACAAATGGAGTAACAGGCGCAACAGGTGCAGCAGGATCAAACGGTACAAATGGTGTAACAGGTGCCACAGGCGCAGCAGGAACTAACGGCACAAATGGAGTCACAGGCGCAACAGGCGCAGCAGGAACCAACGGCAGTAATGGAGTAACGGGCGCAACAGGCGCAGCAGGAACTAACGGCTCTAATGGAGTTACGGGAGCAACTGGCGCTGCGGGAACAAACGGTACAAATGGAGTAACAGGCGCAACAGGTGCAGCAGGAACAAACGGTACAAATGGAGTCACGGGCGCAACAGGTGCCACAGGCGCAGCAGGAACAAACGGCTCTAACGGAGTAACGGGAGCAACTGGCGCAGCAGGAACAAACGGTACAAATGGTGTTACGGGTGCCACAGGCGCAGCAGGAACAAACGGTTCTAACGGAGTAACGGGAGCAACTGGCGCAGCAGGAACAAACGGTACAAATGGAGCAACCGGACCAACCGGGCTTTTACAAAACGGCACTTCCGCAGGACAAACTCCCTACTGGGATGGAACATCATGGATTATCAATACAAACATTTATAATAACGGAGGCAGCGTGGGAATAGGAATTACTTCCGGGTTTAGCGGGTTGTTGCATGTAAAACAAACCACAGCCACTCAACATGCAGGTTATTTCGAAATTAACAATGCCTCGAACAGCAATGCTGCCGTTTACGGAACAACCAACAGCACTGCCGGCAATGCAGGATATTTTTCCAACACCAATGCAAGCAACAGCGCTTCGGCTGTGTATATTTCGCATATCGGAAGCGGAATTGCATTGAATGTGGCGCATACAGGAAGCAATGCCGCTGTTTATTCCAGCGCTTCAGGAACAGGTGAAGCAGGACATTTTCAAATTTTCAATAATGCCAATTCATCTTCGGCATTAACGGCAATAACAAATGGAACCGGCAATGCAGGGCTGTTTTCTATAAACAATGCTACAAGCGCTGCTGATGCAATTTATTCAACCACTAATGGAACAGGCAGGGCAGGAGTTTTTTATATAAACAATGCAACAAGTAGCGCAGATGCTTTGTATTGTTATACTAACGGCAGTGGGAGGTCGGTTTATAGTTATAACACCGGAGGAGGTAATGCAGGACAATTTTCTATAAACAATGCTACAAGCACTGCTGATGCAATTTATGTAACTACCAATGGAACCGGCAACGCGGGAAATTTTATAGGAAAACTTAAAACCGACAGCATCCGCATAACGGGCAATGCGCCCGCGGCAGGAAAAGTGCTGACGGCAAAAGATGCTCTCGGAAATGCGCAATGGCAAAACCCTTCCGGCTTGCCTTCGGGAACCGTTAACCAAACGCTGCGGCACGATGGCACCAACTGGGTGGCGAATTCATTCTTATATAATACAGCAAGCGCCATTGGAATAGGAACTACCGCTCCGCAAAACGCACTTGATGTTGCAGGTGCCGCAGTGATAGGCGCAACGTATTCAGGCGCCAATATTGCTCCCACAAGCGGATTGCTTGTAGAAGGCAATGTGGGCATCGGAACAACCTCTCCGCTCACCAAACTTCATGTTGAGGGAAGTTCGGCAGACCTTTTCCTGAGATTATCTACCATTGTGGGAGGCGCAGGCAACCCATTACCCGGAATTGCTTTTGGAGACGCAAATTCAACCGGTGCGCAGGCATCTATTACGACAATACGAGATGCAGCAAGCGGTGGAGCAGCCGATTTACCAACAGCCATTTTATTTAAAACCACCCCAGATGGCAGTTCAACTTCTGCCGAAAGAATGCGAATTGATAATGCCGGCAATGTGGGCATCGGAACATCCTCTCCAACTGAAAAATTAGATGTTAACGTAGGAAATATAAGAACAACAAATTCTTTAAGTACTTACTTAACCGCATACTCTACTGCCTCCAGTTCTCAATCCTATCTTGACCTTGTTGCGCAAAATGCTGTTCCTTCAAGCATTGAATGGAGAATTATAAACAACGCAGCCCCCGGGCGGCTTGAGTTTTATCACGCAACTTCGGGCAATACGAGAATGGTAATTGACGCATCAGGCAATGTGGGCATTGGAACAACTGCACCTGCTTACATGCTTCACATCCATAAGTCAGGCGGAATAAATCCCTATGCGCATTTTACAGATGCGTCTACCGGCACAACCACTACCGATGGCTTAATTGTTGGCACTAACGGAGCAGGTACATCTTACATCATTAATTATGAAACCGCCTACGACCTTCATATAGGAAATTCAACAGACAATAATCTTATCACTGTAGCGGGGGGAGCTAATAATGTCGGCATCGGAACAACTGCGCCAGATACAAAACTGCAAGTAAATGGCGGAATAAGTTTACCAATTTCGGTTCCCGCCTCCAGTTTAACTCTGGACCAAACCAATTACACTGTTATACTGCAGGGCGCAGTAACCGCTACTCTTCCTGCAGCGGCAGCAACCAATACCGGGTGGATTTATGTTATTGTGAACCAAACTGCCGCAGCAAAAACTCTGGGCGGTGCTTACAATTATATGAATATGGCTGGTGTCAGCACCAATAGTATCAATCCAAGTTCAAGCATTATGATTCAAAGCAACGGAGGAACTTGGTTTCAGATAAAGTAATAGAAAAGTGAAATATTTGATATAAACACAATTTTGAGCAAAAAACTGGCATATCAGATAAGGGAAGCGCACACAACGAGAAGAGGAGTGAACACAACGACAGAAGGAGTGAGTACAACGATAGGAGGAGTGAATACAACGCTCGAAGGAGTGAGTACAACGATAGGAGGAGTGAATACAACGCTCGAAGGAGTGAGTACAACGCTCGAAGGAGTGAACACAACGCTCGAAGGAGTGAGTACAACGCTCGAAGGAGTGAGTACAACGAGAGGAGAAGTGAGTACAACGCTCGAAGGAGTGAGTACAACGCTCGAAGGAGTGAGTACAACGAGAGGAGAAGTGAGTACAACGCTCGAAGGAGTGAGTACAACGCTCGAAGGAGTGAGTACAACGCTCGAAGGAGTGAGTACAACGATAGAAGGAGTGAGTACAACGATAGAAGGAATGCAGACAATGACAGGAAGAACAATTGAAACTATAAAATTTGCTTAAATTAAGCGACAAATGAATAAAATGATGAAAAAAACCACATACATAAGGAAGGGACAAGGGACGAGGGACAAGGGACGAGTTAAAAAATTAGTAATTTTCATTATACTTCTTACTTCTTACTTCTTACCTCTCACTTCTGCCTTCTCCCAATCCCCCAACGGCATCAACTACCAGGCGGTGGCGCGTGATGTGAATGGAACTCCGCTTGCAACCCAGGCGGTTACTGTTGTTTTTAATATTCACATGGGCAGCGGCAGCGGTCCGGTTTCATGCAGCGAAACGCAAACGCTCACCACCAATCCGTTCGGGCTTTTCACCTGGGTAATCGGCTCTTCCAACCATCCCAACTTTGATACGATTGCATGGGAAAATCATGCTTACTTCCTCGAAGTAATCGTGAACGGAAGTTCCATGGGCGCCACGCAGTTTGTTTCCGTTCCTTATTCATTGCACGCGCACACGGCTGATTTGGCAGGAGCAGCAGTAAACGGATGGTCAACCCTCGGAAACGCAGGCACCATTCCTCCGGCAAATTTTATGGGCACAACAGATAACCAGCCGCTTTTCTTCCGCACAAATAATGTTTCAAAACTATTTCTCGATAATGACAGCGCGCACTTAGGCGTTTCGGGAACGGGAGCGCTGTTTGTGGTGCAGGAAACTCCGGTCAGCCAGGGCGCATCGCTCTTTCTGCAAAGCCATCATGCCTGGCAGCAGGTTTCAGATGCAGCCGGATTCTTTCGCATTAATGATGCAACAGCAGGACAGCCCCGCATGAGCATTGACAGCATGGGCAGGGTGGGAATAGGAACAACTGCACCTACGAATTTATTACATGTAGTGAATACAACTACTCTTTCCGCTGCAGGACTATTTCAAATCAACAACGCATCCAACGCATCCAATGCTTTGTATGCTACTACCAACGGTACGAGTGCAGCTGGAAATTTTCAAATCAACAATGCAAGCAATTCTCAAGGTGCATTAATTGGTCAAACCAACGGTACGGGTTCTGCTCTTTATGGTTTAAGCACGGGTAACGGCAATGCAGGAAATTTTCAAATCAGCAATTCCTCAAACAATCAACCAGCTTTATATGTAACCACCAACGGCACTGGTGCTTCCGCGGTGTTTACGGGTGGCAATGTGGGCATCGGGATCACTGTTCCTAAAAATACCCTTTCGGTAGTGGGAAGTTTGGCATTGAAAAAAGTTTCTGTTAATGCCAGCACATATTCCATGAGTTCTTCAGATTGTTTTATTGAAGTTACAGGTGGTTCTTCCTCA
>JACQAL010000029.1 GCA_016195025.1 Bacteroidota bacterium
CGATAAAGGAAGGTGACTTTTTTTCACCCAAAAGTGTCTCGATTACGACACGCTCTTTATAACTTAATCTGTGATAATTCTGTGTTTCCATACAACAAATCTACTAGGTCGATTTGTTGCGCTAAGTTCTTGAATTCGGGGATTCAGATTGAAGAATCTCCTGCCGGGAAAAGCGAATAAAGCCATGCAAACCACACCTGTGCCCAACGCGGTGTTTGACGAACATTTGAGAGAGTTAAAGATGGCTGAACTGAAAGTTCTGCTTGTGATTATCCGCCAGACGCTGGGCTGGAAAAAAGAATGCGACTGGATTTCGGGAAAACAGTTCATGGAAAAGACGGGATGTTCCAACCGAGCCGTGAATCTCGCCATTGATTCACTCGTGAAAAGAAAAATCATAGCGGTGCAGGATGGGGAGGGAAATTTTCTCCCTGAACCGTCTCAAAGACGGGGAAAGCCGAGGATGTATTTCCGGCTTTGCGAAAAATCTTCGCATGTGGATACGGAGGGGAAAACTGATGAGCAAAAGGGAATAACCGATGCCTCTTGCGAAAAAAATTCGCAGGACTTGCGAAGATTCAGGCAGCAGCTTGCGAAGAAATTTCGCATAACAAATAATATCTCTACAAATTAAACTCTTACAAATTAATATTACTAATAATAAAAATTCAAAAAAGAAAATGCAAACCAAAACAAAATCATCAAGCAATAAAAATTTACCGGAAAGAAGAGGCAGAAAGAAAAAAGAAGTTGTGAAGGAAAAAGAAAAAGATAATTTACAAAATCCCAATGCTGAAACATGCTCTTAGAAAAAAACCCTGCAAGATTTTCCAGGGAGACACGCTGACAATTCTCAAGAAATTCCCCGATGAAAGCATTGACTGCGTAATCACTTCTCCTCCCTACTGGCAGATGCGGGATTACAAGTGGCGCGGGCAATGGGGCTTGGAAAAAACTTACGGAGAATATTTGGAAAAACTCTGGACGCTCATGGATGAAATCAAACGGGTGCTGAAGAAAAGCGGCACCGTCTGGTTCAATCTCGGAGATTCCTACGGCACGCAGTCGGGAGCAAGCAGGGGAATCAAATACGAATATATTTCAAAGAGATTTCACAAAGAAAGCGGGAGCGTTTTGCTCAAAGGAAACGTTCCGCAGAAAAGTTTGCTCCTGCTCCCGCACCGCTTCGCCATCGGCTGCATGGAACGCGGCTGGCTGGTGCGCAACGACATCATCTGGGCTAAATACAACGGCATGCCGGAAAGCGTTAGAGACAGGTTCTCCAAGAAACATGAATATATTTTCCTCTTAGTCAAAAGCAAAAAATATTTCTTTGCTCTGGACAAAGTCCGGGAGAAACACAAACTCTGCTCGCTCGAGAGAATGAACCGCGCCTGGAACGGGCACAGGGAAAAGAGAAGTTCCTACGAGAACATGAAGATTGAAAACATGTGCCATCCCAAAGGAAAAAATCCGGGAGATGTTTCCGACTTCTGGAATATTCCCACCCAGTCGGGAAAAGAAAAGCACTATGCCAAATACAACACCAAACTAATTACCTATCCCATTCTTGCCGGCTGTAAGAAGGGAGGAATCGTGCTTGACCCTTTCTGCGGAGTGGCGACAACTGGAATTAAAGCATTGGAACTTAAAAGAAAATTCATCGGCATAGAAGGGAAGAAAGCGTATTGCCGGATTGCGGAGAAAAATCTGTTAACGAGGATTCCTCGTTAACTGCCCCCTTAAAATTCAGTTGTCAAGGATTTCTTGACAACTGCCTCTGAGGGTAAAAACTGCAAAACAAAAAAATTAACCCCAAAATAATTATGAATAAAAAACAAATTACAAATAAAAAATCAAAACTGTTTACTCTGGAAGCGGAGCTTCCGGTATCGCTCGAAGAACTGGCTATTTACATCATCCGGGAAAAGGAGCAAGTTTCCGACATCGTCAGAATCCTTGATAAGGAAACGGAAAGAGCGAATAAAGAAATACAGGATGTGATGGGAGAAGTAATCAAGGAAAAGAAATGGGATGTAAAGCTGAAGTCCGTCCGCTACGAGTATATGGATTCAGGCAATCTCACGCACGGAGTGGCTTATTTCAAAGTGCAGTTGCAGGGAAAGAAAGAAGTATTGGAAAGAATTTCCAAAGATGAACTGTTCTCCGAAGAAGGCAGTCCAAAAATTACCGCTGATGCAGATTAAAAATACTCATGCAGAAAATCACTTCTCAAACTTTTCATCCTTTCAGCGTCCGGCAGCTAATGTATCTCGATGCCGAAATACAGGAAGCGGGAAACTTTGACCTCTTGATGCGAAAAAAGGAAGCATTGCAATACAGGGACGGGTGCATGGTCATTGTTCCTTATGATAAGGAAGAATATAAAGCCAAATATATCACAGGCATTTATGAAACTCTCCGTATGTATTATCACGATCAAACTCCCTACACCTTCTGGATGCGGATGTATTTAATGCTCCGCAAGGCGCAGAGAATCCTCGTATGAAGCCGCCTCTAACCTACTATGGGGGTAAACAGCGGATGGTGCAGCATATTCTTCCCTTAATTCCGAAGCATAAACTCTACTGCGAACCTTTTTTTGGAGGAGGCGCTGTATTCTTCGCCAAAGAGCCGAGCGGGATAGAAGTCATCAATGACACCAACGGGGAACTCATCAACTTTTACAAGGTGGTGAAAACAAAATTCTCCAAGCTGAAAAAGGAAATCGTTTCCTCGCTTCACAGCCGAAAACTGCACCGCAAAGCCATATTCATCTACCGCAATCCCGCTCTGTTCTCGGATGTAGAAAGAGCGTGGGCGATCTTCATCATGTCGCATCAGAGCTACTGCTCCATTTTAGACAGCACCTGGGCTTGCGGGAAAACGGAGAACACTACGGAAAGAAAATTCCACAGGAAAAAAATCGCTCTTGCAAAAGATTTGGCAAAGCGATTGGAGAGCGTGCAAATCGAATGCCGCGATGCAATAGAAGTGATTCAAACGAGAGACACCAGAGATTCTTTCTTTTATCTTGATCCGCCTTACTTTAATTCCGACATGGGGCATTATGGAGGATACAGGGAAGAGGACTTTGAAAAACTACTGCAGGCGCTTTCTAAAATAAAAGGGAAGTTTCTTCTCTCGTCTTATCCTTCAGAACTGCTGAAAAAATATGCGAGGAAAAACAGATGGTTCACGAAAACCATAAATACAAATCTCTCTGTACAGGGCGCGAAGAAGAAAAGGAAGGTGGAGGTGCTGACGGGGAATTATGTACTAAAAAATATACAGCAAATATTTTTGCATTAACTTCGCTATGAATGTACACTTATATTTCAATTCCTAAATAACCAGTAAAATGAGCGCTATGATAAAAAAGGAAATTATTACAACACCAGATATCTACTATGCTTCAATTAAAAAAGCATTAGAAGAACGGATAGAGGAAATTAAACTTCCACCAGATGAAGAAGGGAAAATTGTTGCTGATATAACGCAAAAAACAATCCGCGATAAAGTGTTGGGTTTATTTAAGATCGGAGAAATTATAAATACTGTTTTAAACTGGAATGAGAAGGTTGATTCGGATATTAAGGATGCAAAAAAAGAAATTTTACTTTCAGTATATTTTGATAAGGCAGATAAAGCGGAAGAATCGATTAGCAGAATAATAGAATTCATATCTACACCCCAAGGGAATACGCTGTTTAATAAATTACTTAGAATTCTAGATAATACTCCTCCAGATATGGAATTAATGAATCATTTAGCAGAGGCATTAAAAAATATAGTGAACACAGATTTTTGTAGTTTATTTGAAGACCACAAATTTGCTTTAAACCAAATCGAAATGTTGACGCCTCAAGCCCTTTCTATATTAGCAGATAATAAAAACTGGCCTGAATGGAAATTGACCGGATATTCTTCAACTGGCGACAGGATAACTTCGCATTGGCTTCCAGACTTTGTAAAAATGTATTGTGCAAAAAGAAATATTATTGATTCGAGCATTATTGTGAAAATTACCCATTCAACAAATGAATTAGTAGAAAGAAGGTACATAGAGGGAAGGTTAGCAGCTAACAAAAAACTTGTTGGAATAGCCGCATTAACAGATACGAGTCGAATTATTCTAAGATATATTCTATGAAGTGCAAAATTAAAGAGCCACATTTCTGCGGCTCTTGTTGGTGCGATTGCACCGTTACTCCTCGTCTCATGCACCTGCAACCAACTTCTTTAAAAGCGAAATCACTTCACTTAGGTTCTTGGAATTCTCCAGCACAATGGTGCAGGACGGACCGTTCCAGAACTTCTGCACTTTCTCCGTCAGAGATTTAATTTCATGATGCTTGATTTTCTTGCGCGTATCCTTTTCAGGATTCATCACCACCATTGAAATTTTCTTCCTGCTGATGTGAAAGAAAGCAAGGTTCTTGTTTTTCCGCATGGAGATGTAATATCGCTGCGGGCGGAATTCAAGCGCGGAGTTTGTTTTTAGAAGTTCCGTTTTTATTTTCCCGTAGACCTCTTTCACATTTTCTTCCGCCTTTTCAAAGTGATAATCTTCCTTTACAGGATCACCTTTTGCGATCTTTTGTTTCTTCCCGGTAGTGCGGATGGAATCAAAATCGGGTTCCATGTTGATAATGGTTTCCCCATTGCTTGAATACTTGCGGATGAAAATGGGCTTGAGCATTTCACCCCAGGTTTCCTCGTAAGTTTCCATGATGCCTTTTAATTCCTGCTTGAAGCTGTCCATCACCAAGAGAATGTTCGCCTTGCGCTTCATGGTTTCATGGAGAAATTCCAGCACATCCTTTTTCCCGATTCTCTCTTTCAATTCCTTCTTCAGCATTTTGCTTTTGCTGATCGCTTCAAAAAGAGCTTGCGCAAGCCGGCTGTGATTTTCCGCATTGCGGTAAAAAGCGAAGAAGGCGGTGAGTTGAAAGAAAAGTTCAGCCAGATTCTGCTTGGCAAGAATTGTTTGAATGAAATACAGTTTGGGCTTTTCCGCATCCTTGCAGTCGAGCAGGAAGCCGTCAAAGAACAATCCTTCGCAGGGAAAGGCTTTCATTGCCAACTGTCCTTCAATTAGCAATGTTTCTTGCCCGAAAAGGATTTTGGTATTCTCCAATACCAGTTCGTTTAATTCCTTCACGGACTTGAAGTTTTTCTCCTGTGGTTTTTCAATCGGGTGACCGTTGATTTTCACCATGAGTTCTTTGCCTTTTAAAACAAAAGGGCTTTTGAAACCGGGCAGGATAGTTTCTTTTTCTTCCTGTTCCACAATTTCTTCTTTGGATTCTTTTTTCTTTTTCATTTGCATGAGATTTAATTGTTGTTGAATGAACTATTTTGTTTCGGGAGCATGGTAGGAGCGAACGGGGAGGTTGTCAATGAAAAATCTGTATTCAGAAACAACATTTGGAATTTGTAAAGAGCAAAAGAAAAAGCCGTCACGATAACGGCTTTTAGATTAAAAGAAATCAGAACGCTTTATTTCAGGAAAGAAACAAGTTCACCTAACTGTTTTCCTACATGAGCTAAGTCCCCGACATAGCCCCAGTTTAAGGAATTTTTCTTAAACTTTTCCCCGTGCCCCTTCATTTTTTCGTTCAGGCATTTCAGAAGACGCTTGATTTCTTTTGCTCTTTTTTCATATACTTCCTGCGCGGTTGATGCCGATATATTTGAAATGCCGGTTTTATAGCAATATTCCATCGTAACATCGAGCATTATTTCGCTTACCGTAAATTCTTCCTTCACTTCAGCGCCATGAAGTTTTGTGATAACGATAAATTCTCCGTCTATCTCTGCGGAATATTCTTCCGTTTCATGGCGGAGTTTGGTGGAAGGGTGAAGCGGCATCGTGTCGCCTTTAATTACAAAGGGTCTGATAAAATCCTGCGCGGCTTCGCGGGCAGAAAGCGGTTTTTGTTTTTCTGATTTGTTTTCTTTTTCTTTTTTCATAGTATTTAATTTTAAGAACTGTTTGACCAGAGCATACCCGCAGGAACTACCGCAGTCAAGCAAAAAAAACGCCTGATAAAAAATATCAAGCGTTTCATTCATCGGCAGGAGGGGAGTAATCTTTAGGGACTTTGCTGATAGTGATTTTGCCTTGTGAAATTATTATTTCAACGCAATCACTTATCTCGAATCCGAAATCACGTAGGAAAATTCCTCCTACGCGGATGACGGGATAGAACTTTCCGCCATTGAAATTCCGGTAATGCCCATAGTAGATTTTCTGTTTCCGTCTCCTTGTAAAGCCGACATTGATTTTGTTTTCCATATAAAGAACTTTTTGATTCGGAGGGGATGATAGGGGCAGTAAATAAATCTTGCAAGCGTAATGCATATGATCAAACGGAAAAAAGAAAATGTCCAGAGAAAAAAATAAAGCCCGAAGAAGTTTTGCTTCTGTCGGGCTTTGCGTGGGGTTGGCTTCCTTTTGAACAAGGAACATAGCCACCCTAAATACTCATTTACCTCTGGAAAGAAGGCGAGTCAAGAAAAAAACATCTTGCGAAATATTTTTTAGGGAGAGTCAAATTTTATCTTTCGGATCGCACTTGAAACCGCACTTGCGACCGCACTTGAACTTTTTTATTATGTTTGCTCTGGCAAAAAAGTAGAAAATAGTTGAAAAAATAAACCTTCTCGGTACTTTCCCTCTGTTAAACACGTTGACTGTTAATCAGAGGGTCGTAGGTTCAAGTCCTACCTGAGGAGCCAAATGAGTTTGCTCGTTGTCGGTACCGTTGCGTTTGACGCCATTGAAACTCCTTTCGGAAAAACGGATAAGATTATCGGGGGAGCCGCCACATATATTTCTCTTGCCGCTTCGTACTTCACAAAAAAAATAAATCTTGTTTCGGTGGTGGGAGATGATTTTCCGCAGGAAGAAATTGAAATGATGAAGAAGCGGAATGTGAACACCGAAGGGCTGCAAATAAAAAAAGGAGAAAAAAGTTTTTTCTGGTCGGGCAGGTATCACAACGATATGAACACGCGCGAAACGCTTGCCACCGAACTGAATGTGCTGGCAGATTTTAATCCTATCGTTCCTTCTTCTTACAAGGACTGCGAATTTCTGATGCTCGGGAATCTTCAGCCCGGAGTTCAGCAAAAAGTGCTGGCGCAACTTCCAAGCCGACCGAAATTAGTTGTGCTTGACACTATGAATTTCTGGATGGACACCACATGGAATGAACTGATGAAAACATTAAAGATGATTGATGTGCTCACGGTAAACGATGAAGAAGCGCGCATGCTTTCGAAAGAACATTCGCTGGTGAAAGCCGCGCAGAAAATTTTAGCGATGGGCCCGAAAATTCTGATTATAAAAAAAGGCGAGCACGGAGCGCTGCTGTTTAACAAAGAGCAGGTGTTCTTCGCTCCCGCGCTTCCGCTCGAAGATGTGTTTGACCCCACAGGAGCAGGCGATTCATTTGCAGGCGGATTCATCGGCTATCTTGCCAAGACAAAAGATATTTCTTTCGACAACATGAAGCGCGCCATTATTTTTGGTTCTGCCATGGCAAGTTTCTGCGTGGAAAAATTCGGAACCGAGCGGCTGATTGGTTTATCTCAAAAAGAAGTGGAAGAGCGCGTGCAGGAGTTTATTGATTTGGTTCAGTTTGAAATTGAATTGGGATAATTATTTGCTTACGATTATTTTTTTGTTCATGATTCCTTCCGCAGTTCTCACTTGCAGAAAATAAATTCCGCTCGCTCCGCTCAGGTTTATGGTCTCCTGTTTAGAGTTTACAGTTGTTGTTTCATAAATTTTCTCTCCATACATATTGTAAACTTGCAATTGAACTCCAGACCCAAGACCGGAAACTATAAACTTACCGTTAAGGGATGGATTAGGAAAAATTTCAATCTCTTTTTCATCCTGAGAAATTTCATTTGCGGAAGCCAGCGGGCAAACCCATGCCAGCGAATTCAATTGAGCAAGTACAATGGCCCTGCGGTTGGTGATAAATTTTTTTAACCCGGGAATATCTCCTATCGGAGTATGAATGGTCATTGTATCGCAGGTGTAAAACAACGCCTGCTCGGGAAACATTTGGTTGGAATCGGGTTCAGCAGCGAAGGCGGGATAAATTTTATTTGCAATGCTGTCAATGAGCGGAAACAGCACGGTGTCTTTGAAATAATCCAGGTAATCGCAAATTGTATTCAGGTATGTTTTTTTGTAAACGCTGTCGGCAAGCATGCGAATCACTAAGGGATTATACGCCATCAGCAAATTTGTATTCTCGGTAGTGTCTTCGGTGGTCATTGGATAAAACCCAAACGCCACGCTTACATCCCATGTGCACCACTCAAATTTATTTGTGTTGATGTTGTGATATAAATAATAATTATGCGGGGAGTGAAAATATCCGTCAAGGTCAACAAAAAGATTTCGTGCGGCCCACTGCCCGATGAAAGGAAATGTATTAAGATTTGTTTCGAGCGTATCGAAAAAATCTGAAGAAGGAGTATTGTTAATGTTATCAATGAAGTTCAGCAAATCACTCCAGTTATTTATACTTTGATTCGAATGAAGTTCATAGTTGGGATAATATGCAGTTGGATTTGTTCCCTGCCATCCAAGAGTTCCCATTGGGTCTCCTTTGAAAAGATTTCCTCCCCAGTTGTTGAAATGTGTTTTGATAAATTCTTTATCCACCTGCTCAATCATTTTGTACAACCCAACGTACTGCCCATTGAAAGAAACTTTTGCGTAGGTGCAGCGCGGGGCGGGCAATCCTTTTTTGTTCATGAAATCGAGTAAAAGTTTTTCGCGCATCATTGTTGGGTCAAGCATATTGTTGTTGAGGTTGAGAACCGTGAGCCCCTCACATTTTTTTCCCGGCACATATTGATTGAAAGAAATTTTTAGCGGCTTTTTCTGCCCGGGAAATCCAAAACTTGAATTTCCTTTCAACTGCACACCCACTGAATCTATCGGACTTCCGTCAATATTAAAATTTGCCATCATCGGCTGAGTGCTCAGGTTGAAAGAATCCGCATGCTGCTTATAATACATTAGAGAGTCCCAAAATTTTGGCTGACTGAAAGTGATGTTAATATCATGAATATTGGAAGAACTGAAAATAGTATCGCCCGGGTTTTGCGCGGAGGAAATAAGAGAATAAAAGAAAAGAAAAATAATCACGCAAAACTTTTTCATGGCGATTTATTTATTAATGATTATTTTTTTGTTCACAATTCCATTTTCTGTTTTCACTTGGAAAAAATAAATTCCCTGCCCCGTCCCTGAAGGGAGAGAAATTGAAATTGTATTTACACCCTTTAGGGATGGAGCTTCATATATTTTTCCTCCCAACACATTGTAAATCTCCAAGCCATTTATTTTTTCTGAACTCCAAACTCCGAACTCCCCACTGTTGGGATTCGGAAAAACAGTTACTCCTGATTCGCTGTTTAAATCTTCCACGCCTAAAAATTTGGTGGAGAGATTAATATTGTCAAGGTAGAGTTCGTTGCCGAAACCGCTGATGGCAATGAAGCGGAAGCGCCTCGGAGATTTTCCGGCAAGCGAATCGAGGTGAATGCTGTCGGTTCGCCACTGAGTGGCAGTGGGAATAAACTGGCTGGTAACGGGAGGTGCGGTAGCAAGCGTGCTGGTGCCGCGGGCATAAATTCTTTTTCCGGTTCCCCAGCAATCATCATAAATATCCACTACCAGCGAATCAATATACGTTATATCGTACGTTGCATACGCCACATCAAAGTACAAACGAATGGGCGCAACGGCATTTGAAAAATCAATGTAAGGAGTAAGAAGTTCTCCGCTTCCTGCCTGCACATTATAAAAATCCGCCCGTGCCGATTCATTGGATAACGAATATCCGCCCACCGTATTTATTCTTGACCACAACAATGCCGGATTATTCAACTGCCAGTTCACAGGAGGAAATGCTGCGGAAACAAATCCTTGCTGAAGCGGAGGAGACATTCCGGTTATGTTGCCGAAAATAGTAAACACCGTAACAAGCGTATCGTTCACAGGGTTGGGGTCAGCAAATGAATTCGGCTTTGCCGTGTACGCATAGAGCGTGTGGGTTCCCACCGCAAGCGTATAGGAAGGCAGCGTAATATTCACCGAAGATAAATTAGGAAGCGAGCCCGTCCAGTTATAAACCTGCCATGGTTGCGCATCCAGATGATAATGCAGTTCCACCGAGGTAAGCGTATACGAGCAAACAGCAGGCATATTTTTAATGCTTACCACAGGAGCCACCACTGTGCTGCACGTAGATACTGCAGGATACATCAAACTATCGGGGCTTGCATCGGGATTGACAACGACTTTGAAAACACGAGCAAGAGAATCATTCAAATTATTTTGATCGGCAGAGGAATTGGGGCTGGCGGTGTAAGCATAAAGCGTATGCGTTCCTGCAGTAAGCGTATAAGTTGGCAATGTAATATTCGCCAGCGCAAGCGAAGGAAGCATGCCGCTCCAGTTATACAATTGCCAGGGCTGCGCGTCAATGCGGTAATGCAATTCAACAGAGAAGAGCGTATCCTGTCCTGCGTTACGAATGGAAACCACCGGAGCCACCGCTGTATTGCAGGCGGTGTTGGCAGGATACGTCAAACTATAAGCGGAAGCATCCAGATTCACCAGCGTGGAAACCTGCAGGTTGCTTGCCCACAATCCTCTTCCGAAAGTGGCGGCTCTTAATTTGCTGAACGGATAACTGATTTCCAAATCGTCAATAATCACATTCGGAAGCCCGGTGTTGTAAGCCGCCCAGTTGTTCATAGTGGCATCTATGTAAAACACGCCAAGGTCTGTGCCGATGTAAAGCAAGTCGTTGCTGCCGTTCTGGTATTCGATGCAGTTCACCGGAATATTCGGCAGCGTTGCCGAAACATTTGTCCAGGTAGTTCCACCGTCATTCGTATAAAAAACTTTGTTGCCGGCAGAAAACCCGGAAAAAGTCACCCACACATCATCGGGATTGGAACTGCTGATGGCAATTCCGGAAATGGCAGCGCTGCCAACAGGAAGTGTATTGGTTATTATGCTCCATGTACTTCCGCCATTGGTGGTGCGGTAAATATTTCCGAAGGTGGCAACATAAATATAGTTCGGATTGGAAAAAGAAACCCTCAGCGAGTAAATGCAGGTTCCGTCAAATGCACCTGCGGAAATATCATTCCATGTGTTTCCATTATCGGTGGATTGATACAAATCCGTTCCGCCTATATAAATAATATTGTGATTGGTTGCATCCATTACGATAGGCGTAGTCCAGTCGCATCCCACTGCCGATACCGAAGAAAATGTATTGGCGCCATCGGTGGATTGTAAAAAGTTTCCTCCCTGCGAAGAAACAAACACAATGCTGTCGTTGGTGAAATCCACGAGGCAATCTTCTCCATCCGCGCCATACACCTGCGCAGCGGTGTTCAATCCTGTTACCTGATCGGTGCCGTTATCCTGCGCGCCTGCATACATCAAATTCATTTTCTGCTGCGAGGCGCTCATGCGGTAATATTCTTTTATGTCAATGCCTCCGCTTAAATCTGTCCACGATGTTCCCTGGTCGGTGGAAGTGAAAATTCCTCCATCGTTGCAGGCAAAAATAGTGGTGCTGCTGCCGGGAAGAAACTGAAACGCGTGATGGTCGGCATGAACGTAATTGGTGCTGGGCCAGTTCCAGTCAGAGGTAGTAATCCATGTGTTTCCTCCATCGGTGGAAAGAGCGTTCGTCAATCCTCCGGTAAAAAGAACTTTTTCATCTATGGGAGAAACTTCGAGTACCATATCGTAATATCCGTAAGGCGTGGTATTGCCGGAAGGGTCGGTGCGAAGCGTGAAAGATACTCCCGCATTGTTCGAGTAGTAAAAATTATTGGGAGTGCCCAGTTCGCACCAGGCATAAACCGCATTGGGATTTGCCGGGCTCACGGCAATGGAAGTTCTGCCTGCAGAAGTAACTCCGCTCACATAATTCCACGATGCGCCATAATTGATGGAGCGGAGAAGCCCGGTGCTGTCGCCTGCATAAATGATGTTGTGATTGCCGGGATTGAATTCGATATCATAAAATTTTCCGCTTCGTATGTTAGCCCACGTGCTGCCGCCATTGGCGGTTTGAAAAATTCCCGCGTTGGTGGCGGCAAAAAGATTATTGGGATTTTTTGTGTCGAGAATCAGCCGCTGAATAATTATTCCGTTCGCGAGGTTGTAGGTCATGCCGGTGGGATTCCACGTAACTCCTCCATCGGTGGATTTCAAAATGCCCGCGCTGTAATGCCCCCATACCTCGTAGAGATAATAAATTCCATATTTATCTCCGGTGGCGATATACATGTTTTGCGGATTGGCGGAATCAATCACAATATCGGAAACGCTCAATGCCGGAAGCAAATCGGTGTTGGAACTCCAGGAGTTTCCCCGGTCGGTTGATTTCCATAAGCCACCGCAGGCAGCTCCCACCCAGATGATAGAATCATTCGCAGGGTCAATGGTGATGCAATTGATTCTGCCGGAACCACCCCCGTTGGCGGGAACCACATGGGGACCGATAAACGACCAGTTGGCTGTGGCAGCAGAAATTTTACGCTGCGCAAAATCAGTTTTGTATTTCTGATATTCGGTGAAGAGAATATTCTGGCTCGGAAAATTTCCGCTGGGAAAAGTGCGCTGCGCTGCAAACCATTCCCACCGTTTATATTGCTGCCACTCGCCATCTTTACCGTCTTCCCTTTCGACAGACGCATGGTCTTTTTTCTTCCAGTAATTTTCAAACGCGCTTTTTACATCGCGGAAAGTGGTTTGATTTTTAGAGGGCGGATTGGGCTGCTGCGCACTTGCACCAAACGCAATTATGCAAGCAAGTAAAACGAGCAGGAAATTTTTTTTCATTCTGAATTTATTTATTGATGATTATTTTATTCTTGCAATGGGTTTTGAATCTTTGGCAGCGTAAATGAGCGGACCCCTGAGATTATAATTCATAGTGTAATTGATGCTTTCATCTCCTTTTTCAATTGCATCGGCAATTTCATCGTGCGAAACAATTTTTACATTGCCGGCAGAAATGCCCAGCGCATCGGCATATTTTTTCTCTGCGCCTTTTTTCCCCGCCAGTTCTTTTTCCACGTAAAGTGTTTTGTTGATTTGCGATTTTCCGTCATTGTAGTACACTGCATTTTTTTCTTTCTCCACCGTTCCGTACACTCCGTATTCCTGCAGTTTCATATTTTTCTCCATGCTCTTTACCTGGTTCAATGCTTCTTTCAGCGCATGCGCCACCAAATAATCAAAACTTCCGGGTTCTGCTTTTTCTTCCGGAAACAAGGAGCCCACCACCGGATGCAAATCATCAATGCTATAATGCATGTGCGCTTTTTTTTCTTCCTGGTATTTATTTTTTTTATCACCGAGCAAAATATAAATACCCCAGCCCGCAAACCGTTTCACTTCCTTGCTAAGCCCAATGGAAGCCACTGAATAATAAGAATGGCTTTGGGTGGAAGCGGGGTCGAGTGAGAGGGCGATAAACGCCATTACCGAATAGTTCGGGTCATTGATATACGTTGCAATCTCCTCTTTTTTAATGAACTTGTATTTGGTAAAGTCCCAGAATTTTTCAACGGCATCTTTTAATTTTTTATAAGCAGGCACAGTTTCATCTTCGATGACTACGCAAAGAGTTGTTGCTTTCAGTTTTTTTGCGTTTTCAGAATTTTCATCGGCAAAAGCAAGCGAGCAGGCGAAGAAAAATAAAAAGAGGAGTTTTATTTTCATAAAAGAAATTTATTTGTTAATGATTATTTTCTTATTTACTGTTCCCTGCTCTGTTCCCAGTTTCAGAAAATAAATTCCAGCGGGCGCTTCGCTTAAATCAATTTCGGATTTCGGATTGTGGATTTCGGATTGATAAACAATTTGTCCGAGTGTATTGTATATTTTCAATCCGCAATTTTGGCAATTCGCAATCCGCAATTCAAACGCCCCGCTCGTGGGATTGGGATAAATATTTATTTGAGAAGAGAAATCTATTTCATTCATGGCAGTTGCAGAAGAAGTATCTTCCACAATAATTGGTTTTGAACCGAGCGGAATTGAAAGTGATGAAACATTTTGCGTGGTGATATTTCCGTAAATGTCCGTAACATTTTTCACTCCGCTTAATCCCGATGGCAGCGCGCTTAATCCCCACAGCACATAATGCGTGCTTCCGCTTTTGTAAAAGCGAATATCCCCTTTGGGAAGATTGACGGAAGTATCCATCTGAAAAACTTTTACAGAATCAAACGTGCGGAATTTATATTCCAACAATTTTTGCGTGTAGTAAAATAATCTTGCGCTTAAAGAATCTTTCGGACCAATATTTTCCTGAAGGAGTGCTGCCGAACCAATGTTTAGCGAAGAGGATCCTTTCAAATCATAAAAAAAGTTTGTAATGTTATTCGCTAAACTCCAGCAATGAATTTTTGTATACATGGATGCCTGCTCTTCTTCGGTTCTGTTTGGCAAACTGTTTGGCGAGCCGGAATAAATTCCCCACTCGGTTACCCAGATATTCCAGTTGAGCGCAAGCGATTTGATTTGTTCCTGAAAAACTTCCGCATCGAGGTAAAACATTTTTTTGAAACTGAAAGGCGAAAACATTCTTCCATCGTTGCAATGAATGTTTCCTTCGTCAAGTTCTTTATAGCAACCCGGAATCACCGCTTGCCAGAAAGTGGAATCGGAAAGCAAACCGCCCCAGCCGCCATTAATTAATGTGCAGGAAGAACACGCGGCTTTCATGGCTCGGTAAAAAATATCCTGGTCGCGCACATATTTTGCGGAAGAATAATTTACGCAGGCATCGGGCTCGTTGTGAAATTCCCAAACAGTAATCGGCTGCTTCAATCCGGGCATATCGTTCACGCCATCGCCATCGTAACGCTCCACTAAATTTTGCGCGAAGGTGTAGAAGTAAGAAGTGTCGGCATCGCAAATGGCTCCGGCTTTTCCGTTGTTCAGAAAAAAATAATCGCCTCCGCCCGTGTAAAGATTATTGCAAAGCGAATTTGCAGCGTTGCAGGTTTGCGACCAATCAGCAAGCGGAATCACCGTGCCGAGCAACTTCACTCCGTACAATCCTGCAACTTTCACTGTGGAATCAATGAACTCGTAATGTAATGTTCCCTGCACGGGCTCAATTACTCCCCATGGCATCAGCGCGGGACTGCGCGCCATGAACGCTCCTGCCTGCTGCATCTTGCGGAATTTTCTGCGAAGGTCCTGCCCTGCCAAAGTCAAATCGGTGTTAAACATAGTAGTGTTTGCGTAGTACGCGCTCACGCTGTTGTTATCAACATAGGTTCGTCCGCCACCGCTCACAAGCATTCCGCCTAACTGTGGGTCGAGAATGGAAATGTGCCCGCTGCCGGTTGTGAGCGATAAATTTTTCAGCCACGCTGCTACATTTGCTGAAGTGGAAGTTTGATACAAGTTAGTGTCGGGCTGGGAGAAACAGTTGGCAGTTAGCAGCAGGCAGTAGGCAATAAACAGCCAGGAGTAAAGTTTTTTCATAGCAGAATAAATTTATTTGCTTATGATTATTTTTTTGTTCACGATTCCATTTTCTGTTTTTCCACCAGAGGCGGATCCACCTATGGTGGACACTTGCAGAAAATAAATTCCATTGGGCGCTTCGCTTAAATCAATGTGCTGATGTGCTGATGTGCTGATGTGCTGATAAATACATTCTCCCATTACATTATAGATTTTCATTTGCACATCTTCAATCCCGATAGTTATCGGGATACTCATCTGCACATTTACTTTTCCGCTCGTGGGATTAGGAAAAACAGTTATGGCATTATTTGTTTCAGTAAAAAAGTTTTCTGCAGTAAGAAGCGCAGAAGCATCGCAGAGGTATGCATCCACGCTCGTATCGGTTTGCATATTTAATTCCCAATTACTGCCGAAAAGAATTTTTGTTCCGTTTTTATTAGCAGTCGCATGCGGCTCGGCAAAATAAATGCTGTTGCCGGGATTGGGTGTGAGCGGTGAATATCTCCGGCTATGATGATGCGCCAGCCGCTGAACGGAACCGGAGCCATTCATGCTGAGAGCAAAAATTTCATTTTCGAACGGAACCCACGTTGTGCTGTCGGCTGTGAGTTTTCCCACGTAATCAAACGTGCTCACATACACCCAGCCCGGGCGGTTCATGCTTCTGCACGATTCATGCAAATCAAAATCTGGAGAAACGCTGAGCAAACTCGTTTCGCTGCTGTCGGCAAGCCCATATTTATTTATATAGGTGAGGTTGGAATCGGCATTGTATTTATCCATAATCAACACTTCGGTGCCATTGCTGTCGAGACCCAAATCGCTATGCCCGTATCCGATTGGTTTTTGCCAGAGAAAATTCAGTTGCTGGTCATACACTTCCACACCGTGCCAGCGCCCAAGGGTTTCATCGGCATAATCCACCACAAAATAATTTCCGAGCGGAGAAATGGAAACCCAGTCGAAGCCCGTCACATTCGCGCTCACGCTGAGCGTGCTGATGATTGAATTCAGCGACACATCGTATACAAAAAAATCAACCGGGTTCCAGTTTGAATCGTAACCGCAAAGCCCGATGTACTTTCCGTTGTTGCTCATGTTTCCTTCGGCATTGGTAGAAACATTTGCATAATTTGAAAAAGTATGAAGCGTGTTGATTTGCAATGTTTGCTCATCAATAGTGTTAAAGTTGCTGCCAGAAATAAAATAAATGAGATGCGGATTAGTGGGATGCCAAAAAATATCCTGCACTCCCTGCAATGCGCCCGGAAACGTTTTTATGTACTGATACGTTGCGCCATTGTAAATGAGCACATCGCCATTTCCCGAACGGAGAAGAAGCAAACTTTCATCGCTGTTCCATGCCTGACGCTTGGAGTAATCGGGAAAAGCGCCTTCTATATTGCTTGAAAAAGCATTGGTGATTCGCGTAACGCTGGAATGAAATTTCGGGTCGGAATACGAAACTCCCACCTGCGGCTGCGCCATGTTGGTGTAAGGAATCGTAATATGATTGGTGATGAGTTGCGCAAAACAGTTTAAGGTTTGAAGTTTAAAGTTTAAAGTTAAAACTGCAAGGAAGAGTAAATTTTTTTTCATCGCAGAATAAATTTATTTGTTGATGATTATTTTTTTGTTCGCGATTCCGTTTTCTGTTTTCACTTGCAGAAAATAAATTCCCTGTGGCTGATTTGAAATATCAATGGTTGTATGGTTAAATGGTTGTATGGCTGAATATACTGTTTCTCCCATTACATTGTAAACATCTGCTCTTTTAATATTGAACTGCGAACTGTTCACTGCAAACCTGCCATCAGGCGATGGATTGGGAAATACATTCACGGAAAAATTTTGGGATGTGTTGTTTGAAATTCCGGTAACGAAAGAAGTATCCCTGTAAATCACTCCGCTGTCAGCCGCAAGGAATATCGTGTTGTCGGGTGTTTTAAACAATGCATATTTCCGCAGGTAGCCGGAAATGGTTCCGTCAATGTTCCATGTAGTTCCTCCGTCTGTGGTTTTATATAAATAGTTTTGGTTGCTGCCCCCGAGGGAAGAAATGTATCCTGTATTACTGTTTACAAAAACAACGGAGGTAAGATAATTTCCTATGGATTGAATGCTCCAGTTCGCTCCCTGGTCAACTGTTTTTAATGCCACGCCAGAACCGGTGGTGGCAAAACCGATGGAATCAGTTACAAAATAAATTTGAGTGAAGTCAATAACCGGTGAACCGCTGTAAGATAAATTCCATGACAATCCCATGTTAACTGTTTTAAATATTTTTCCTCCGTTGTCGGCAAGAAATCCAACAGAAGAATTGATGAAAGTAATGCAGAGCAACGGGTCAAGAGAAGGATTCGCTGTGGATAAATACGTATTTCCGCCATTGATTGTTTTTCCAATATAGGTGCCTGCACCAAGCCCGCCCACAGCAAAACCGATAGTTGAATTAATAAATTCCAAATCATTCGCTCCCTGCGAGAAAATGCCGCACGCTGCACTTATATCGGTCCAGTTTGCTCCGCCATCTGAGGTTTTGAAATAATAAGGGTCGCCTGTCATCGTTGAAACCGAAAGGAACCCCGTGTCGGCATTCAGGAAATAAATGTCGGAGTAATTTACGCTGGCAACGGGCGCAACATTAGCCCAGGTGCTGCCGCCATTAATGGTTTTTACAACCAGGTTGGAAGCTCCTGCCGCATAGCCCAGCATATCGCTTGTAAAAAAAATATTTGTTACGCTGCTGTTTGTCCCCGTATAAATGCTGTCCCACTGCGCATGAGCAACAGAAGAAAAAAACACAATAAAAATAATTGAGTAAAGTTTTTTCATGTTGTTTTATTTATTGATGATGATTTTTTTGTTCACTACTCCCCTATCCGTAATTATCTTCAGCAAATAAATTCCGCTGGGCTGATTGCTTAAATCAACTTGAGACTTGGAGCTTGAGGCTTGAGACTTGTATATTCTCTCTCCATAGATATTATAAATTTCTGCATTCGTCATTTGTAAATTATAACTCGTAATTTGAAAAACTCCGCTGCTGGGGTTGGGAAAAATAGAAATTGCGTATTCTGAAACGGAAATTCCAGATTGACCGGTGCATAATTCCACGGTTATATTTGAAAAATCATCATCCCAGCAACCAGTTGTTGTATCGGTGTATGTATAATATATTGTATGAGTGCCGAGTCCTGCTATAATTGGGTCGAATGTATTTCCTGTTACTCCAGGACCTGAATATACTCCTCCAGAAGGGATAGCAGTACTCAGTGTAATTGTGCCGCCATTCAAACAAACAGTATCATTCATTTCAATATACAAAACAGCAACATAGGGGTAAATTGTTATTACCATGCTACTATTTACTCCTGCACCGCAAGCATTCATGCCTGAAACTGTAATTGTATATGTTCCTGCTGCAACTGAAATAAAATCTACTGTCACTGAATCCGTGCTATCTCCTGAAACTATGTTTGCTCCTGAAGGGAATGACCAATTATACCATGCTGCGCCTGCAATAGCGGAAGTAGTAAATGTTTGGTCATCATCTGCACAAAAAGTCGTATTTCCTCCTATAGCAACTGCGGGAAAAGGCGTTTTACAAGTTTCAAGTAATTGTGTGTACATTGGATATTGCCCATTTGTATCTAGAAAATCTATTTTTTTAATAAAAGTATCTAATGCAATGTCATATTCAAAAAGTACTCCGTAATCTTGAGCAGAACAGCCATTGCCACCTTGTTTTGTCATTCCATATAATTTTCCATTGACAGATTCTTTTAATGTTCCCATGGGCGATAAACCATGAAGAGCAGGATTAGAAAAAGTAAATTTATTGGTAAATATATTTGTTGAGAGATTATATTCAAAGAGAAATCCAATTGATGTTAATCCGTACAAATTGCCATCAGACGCCTGAATAAGAGAACCGAACGGACTTCCTGAATTTGCAGCGAAGTCAAATTTTTTTGTGAATAAAGAGTTGGAAATATCAAATTCAAAAATGGTTCCTTGATTATTTGCTCCTCCTGAATTTGTCATACCATATAATTTTCCATTTGTTGCTTCAATAAGGGAACCGTATGGGTTATTTCCGGTAGACGATGTCATGGAAAACAGATTAATAATAGTATCATTTGCTATATCGTATTCGAAAATATTGCTTGCGACTTTTGTCATACCATAGATTTTTCCATTTGATGCTTTTAAAAGAGAGCCATATGGCCACATACCATTTGTACCATTAAAACTCGCCTTCTGAATTATAGTGTCTGCGCTAATATCATATTGAAAAATGAAACCTTTACTATATTTTCCGCCACTACGACACATCCCATACAATTTACCCGGAAATGTTTCAATTAATGCTCCCCCATCAGCAGGCGTGGAAAAAATAAAATCATATTTTTTTATATATATCAAACTATCAGGATTAAATTCAAAAAGAACTCCTAATGACCATTCATTTCCTCCATAACTTGTCATTCCATAAAATTTTCCATTTGATGCTTGCATTAATGATCCTTGTGGAGTTCTACCATCGAGGGCATTCATAATTAATGGAATTGTGATATTATTACTTACTAAATCGTAATTAAAAATTAAAGCACCGGCTCCGAAACTAATTCCTCCTTTGCAAAGCCCATATAGTTTTCCATTAGATGCAAGTGTAAACCCGCTTGTAGGGCTATATGGATTTGATCCATTTTGGTATAGATCCATTTTTTTAGCGTACAGATTATTGTTGTAATCATATTCAAAAATAACTCCTTTATTTCCACTTCCTCCAATTTCTGTCATTCCATAGAATTTTCCGTTTGGTGCTAAGATTAGCGCACCAACAGGGTTAATGCCGTTTGCTGATGTAAAATCAAATTTTTTTGTATAGGTATTGGAAGAAGTATCATATTCAAAAATCACCCCACTGCCCGTTGCACCACCTCCATAAGTCATACCCAAAAGTTTTCCATTAGACAATTCAATAAAATCATTTGCAGTTGGGTTGCCGCCATTTGCAGAGGTCAAATCAATCTTCTTGGTATAAATACCTGTGTTTATATCATATTCAAAAATTACTCCTTTATTATTTGCCCCTCCAAGGTTTGTCATTCCATAAAGTTTACCGTTTGATGCTTGGAAAAGTGAACCGTAGGGATAACTTCCATTAGCGGAAGAGAAATCAAATTTCTTTGTCAGTATATTACTATTTATATCATATTCAAAGAGGACGCCCTTCATATTTGCACCGCCTATATTTGTCATTCCATATAATTTTCCGTTTGATGCTTGAACCAGCGAACCATTCGGGTATTGACCATCTGTTTGGGAAAAATTAATTTTTTTTGTCAGAATACCAGTATTTAAATCATATTCGAAAAGTGTTCCGAAACCTGTCGGAAAACTTCCTCCTGCTATTGTTGTTCCATATATCTTGCCATTTGATGCTTGCATTAGGGAGCCAATTGGTTGTATTCCATTCGAGCAAGTAAAATCTATCTTTTTAATATAAACCCCTGCTGATGAATCATATTCATAGGACTTTCGCAAGATTAGTGAAAATGAGTTAGTGGTGTTCTGAGTTGTTGCACAAGGAACTGTTTAAACAATCCTGTTTTTACTTGATAGAGCGTTTGATTCGTTTGATAACCGATCGTAGCCAAAGACATCCAAA